>NZ_JADDYG010000264.1:4066-12435 GCF_015163535.1 Vibrio sp. OPT46
TGTATGCTTTAAACACAAATAAAGCTAAAACCTGCCAAATAGTAAATTCTTCTGAATGAGAAGTACGCATCTTCTATAGCGTTCAAAGGGCAAAATAAGTCGATTGTTATCACATTAATTTTCATTACATCTGTTACATTTAAATAGTAATGGTGATGCACACCTCAACTCATGGATTATGAGAGAAAACAATAATGGCGAAATACAACGAAGAAGATATTAAATACAAAGGTGAATCCAACGGCGTACATTCTTGGAGCTCTCCTTCCGGCCAACCTTATTACTGGCACCCAGATTGGCTACACGTTGCGGAAGATGCGACGGGTACGCATCCGAAGCAAAAACTTGAAGTTGAAAAGACAGAAGTACCAACCGAAAAGCACGCATTAAAAGCGATCTTAAAGCATATGAACGACTGGGCGACTGAAAAACTTTCTTCTAACCCTGACATCGAAACCAATGCGGTTGAGTCGGAAATCAATCTGAAGAAATAACCCCAACCGATATCCATACTCTAACAGTAAACGCTCCACCTTTGGTGGGGCGTTTTTGTCTCAACAAATCCTCACTAGGCAATTATAAACGTGTTAACGCAAAGCACTGAATTGAAACGATTGGGATGTGTGCAAAACTTCTCCAACCATGGCATAAATGCCCTTCAAACTCTGTGCCTACCAAACGTTTTCATGGCAAAAACTTTAGTTATGTTAGAATTCTGTTTCAAATCGCAACTTTTTTAGGTTTTCTTTTCAGTAACGGTTGTAACCAATATTGCTGAAAGGTATAAATGTTAGCACACCCCTTCGATTAACATGGATGAAGATTATGTTTGAAAAAGTAGTTGCCGCTCCGGCTGACCCTATTCTTGGCCTTACTGAAGAGTTTAAAAAAGATGCTCGCGCAGACAAAATTAACCTTGGCGTAGGTATTTACAAAAACGAGCAAGGCGAAACTCCCGTTCTTGCGACAGTAAAGAAAGCTGAAGCAGCACTTGTTGAAACTGAAAAAACCAAATCTTACCTAACCATCGAAGGCACAGCAGAGTACGGTATTGCAGTGCAAAAACTGCTTTTCGGCTCTGATGCAGAAATTGTAAACGAAAAACGCGCTAAAACAGCTCAAGCTCCGGGTGGTACTGGTGCACTACGTGTTGCCGGCGAGTTCATTAAACGTCAACTAGGCGATGTAAAGATCTGGATCAGCAACCCAACATGGGCGAACCACAACGGCGTATTTACTGCTGCTGGTATCGAAACGGCACAATACAGCTACTACAATGCTGAAACAAAAGACAAAGACTTCGATGCGATGCTAAATGATCTGCAATCTGCATCTGAAGGCGACATCGTGCTTCTACACGGCTGCTGTCACAACCCTACAGGGATCGATCCTACGGCTGAAGAATGGGAAACATTGGCGAAACTTGTCGCAGAGAAGAAATTGCTTCCTCTGTTCGACTTCGCCTACCAAGGCTTTGCTAAAGGTGTGGAAGAAGATGCTGCAGGTCTTCGTACTTTTGCTAAGTACAACAAAGAAATCCTAGTCGCGAGCTCTTTCTCGAAAAACTTTGGCCTATACAATGAACGCGTAGGTGCCTTCACGTTAGTAGCTGAGTCAGAAGAAGTCGCAACAACCGCATTTTCTCAAGTTAAAGCCATTATTCGCTCTATCTACTCTAACCCACCTGCACACGGCAGTGCTGTCGTGACTCACATTCTTGGCAACGCCGAAATGCGTGCGGAATGGGAAGCTGAAGTAGCAGAAATGCGTGACCGTATTCAAGAAATGCGTGAACTATTTGTAGCGACACTAAAAGCAGAAGGTGTGGACGCAGACTTTAGTTTCATCGAACGTCAAAATGGTATGTTCTCTTTCTCTGGTCTTTCTAAAGAGCAAGTTAACCGCCTTAAAGAAGAGTTCGGTATTTACATTGTCGGTTCTGGCCGAATCAGTGTTGCTGGTATGACGAAGTCAAATATGGGCCCTCTGTGTAAAGGCATTGCAGCGGTTTTATAATCGACTGTCGCATACTTTATTAAAAGGAAAGGTCAGCATAAGCTGACCTTTTTTGTTTTAACTTAACGCCAAAAACGAACCCGTCCGATCTAGTAGACAAACTTCAAACTCAGCCCTACTTCATTGACGTAATCTGAACTTTCACCGCTGTAATCAGTATCTCTAAACTGATAAAAAAGACCAGTGCCGATGACTTTATGCCATTGGTAATTAAAACCGATCTTAAAATTGTTCTCATCAACGATATCACTACGGTTCAACTCCACTTCAGCTGTCGCAATAAGCTTTTCACTGAGCAAGTAATTCACCCCAACAGTTACAGCTTGAATCAATTCGCTATCGGAAGACAACGTATTATCCGTTTTGTCGTCCGTCGCTTTCGCTTTGATTGCGCCTATTCCATATATCCCGTAGATATCGAATTGCTCTGTAACTCCATAACGGTAACCACCACCAAACAAAAGGCGGTCAATGCGAAGAGTAAAATCATCCGGATGGAAAAACTGCGCTGAGTAATCAACATTAAACAACCAATTCTCAGTAAACAAATAGTTACCACCGAGTCCCACTGTGGTCGTATTAGAGTTATCTAACCATTCTTCGTTTGTCGTTCCGGCACCAACATCCAAATGAATGTGTTCGTACCCAAATTTTTCTGCTTGGTCCATGACCACTGCGCTTGATATCGCCGGCAAAGCAGCTAAAGAAACAAGCAATAAATTTCTCACCATTCGACTTCCTTTCATGAGAATTATCTAAACACTGTATTCCATCGCCTGAGCTACTTGGCTCAAGAAGAATAGCTTAATCTAAAGACGTGATAACGATCTGAAACAGCCAAAGATCTAATCAGTCATCACGAAGAAAACATATCGGCGACGTCTTTTTCAATTGAGGTGACCATATAGTAGTAAAAATGAAGCTCCCTTATCGTGCGATATGTCAGAATCTTATGACTGAGCACGAAAATCGCGGTTCAGATAAGACTCTGTTTTAAAACTAAGTTAAGATTACTTTATTATTTGCGAACTAAAAGGCGCCTTCGATGGATGCAGAACTTCTCGAGATTTACAACTTTCTCGCCAAGTATCCCCCGTTCAATGAACTCCCTGAAGAAACACTAAACAAGGTGACAGAGAGTATCGAAATCTCGTACTACCGAGAAGATACCCCCATCATCCATTTTGGAGACTATATCCAAGATTTATACGTGGTGCGAAGCGGTGTTGTTGAAGTTTATCGACGCAAAGGTGAGCTGTATAATCGCCTTGACGAAGGTGACCTATTTGGCCAGATGGGCATGCTCACCAATAACAAAGTCCGCTTTCCGGTAAAAGCCATTGAGGATACCCTGCTCTACTGTATTCCTGGTGACATTTTCCAAGAAATTTACGATAACTTTGATTCCTTTGCGGATTTTGTTGAAGTTGAAAATAGCGCTCGTTTACGCCAAGCCATTTCAGAAAACAAAGACGCCAATGACCTGACGACGTCGAAAGTGAAAACCTTGCTGACTGGCGATGCTCATACGATTGATCGTGGTCAGACAATCCAGCAAGCCGCGCAGCAAATGGCGAATGAGAACGTATCGGCTTTACTTATCGTCGACCCAGATTTCGTTCGTGACGAAGACGATCCACAGTCCCCAGTACTTGGTATCATTACCGACCGTGACTTGTGTACCCGTGTGTTAGCTGAAGGTTTGTCCCCACAGGACGATGTGTCCAGTGTGATGACCACGGAGGTCATGTCTCTTGACCACAACGCTTACATCTATGAAGCAATGTTAACGATGCTGCGTTACAACGTACATCACCTACCAGTGGTAAAAAACCAATTACCAATCGGTATTATCGAAACCACCGACATTGTTCGTTATGAATCTCAGAATTCGTTGTTGTTGGTGAGTAGTATTTTCCAACAACAGACTATCGAAGATTTAGCCGTTGTTGCCGAAGAAGTGAAAAGCAGCTTCGTGCGTCTGGTCAATGAAGATGCCAACTCTCACATGGTGGGTAGCGCGATGTCGGTCATTGGCCGAAGCTTCAAACAGCGTCTGCTAGAAATGGCAGAAGAAGAGCTTGGTCCACCGCCAATTCCTTATTGTTTCCTTGCACTTGGCTCAATGGGGCGAGATGAGCAACTGTTGGTGACTGACCAAGATAACGCCATCATTCTAGATGAAACTTATCAAGAAGAGAAACATGGTAAATACTTCGAAGCCCTAGCAAAATACGTCAGCGATGGGTTAGATGCCTGTGGCTACAAATATTGCACAGGCGATATTATGGCAACCAACCCACTGTGGCGCATGACTCGTTCAGAGTGGGAAGAGTGTTTTGCTGACTGGATTGATAACCCGAACCCGAAAGCACTACTCAACGCCTCCATCTTTTTCGACTTGGATGGCGTCTATGGCCGCTTAAAATGGGCAGAACAGTTAACTAGCTTTATTGTTCGTCGCGCTCGAAAGAACAACCGCTTCTTAGCGTGTTTGGCTCGTAACGCACTAAACAGAACACCACCTCTAGGCTTCTTTAAAGACTTCGTGATGGAAAAAGATGGCAGACACAACAACTCCATCAACCTCAAACGTCGCGGTACTGCTCCTCTGGTCGACTTAATTCGCGTTCACTCTCTGGCGGTTGGTTCACGAGCACAGAACTCGTTTGAGCGTCTTGACGACATTATTGATGCTGGCATTTTGCCAAAAGGTCGAGCACAAGACTTAAAAGACGCGTTAGAGTTTATTTCCATGGTGCGTATTCGTCACCAAGCGACGGATGTGGAACTAGGCATTGATCCTGATAACAATATCGAACCGGAAAACCTCTCTGAGTTTGAACGTCGCAACCTAAAGGATGCATTCCAGATCCTAAGCAATGGTCAAAATTTCCTTAAGTTCCGCTACCAAGCGAACAAGAGCTTTAAGTGAGGTTTAGCATGATTAAAAAGCTCTTTCAGAAGCCAACCATTCAGTGGCCAACGAAGTTTGAACAAAAGCTGGAGATGGCGAAGGATGAGAATTTAATTGCGTTTTATAGCAACAAGCCGCCTGCTCCAGAAACACCGTTATCTGAGGTGGAGTTCGTGGCGTTAGATTTCGAAACGACGGGTTTGAATCCTGAAAAACATGACATCATTACTATTGGTTTAGTGCCGTTTAACCTGAAGCGAATTTTCCTACGTAACTCGCGTCATTGGAAGGTACGTCCACAGCGTGCACTCGATGAAGACTCAGTCATTATACACGGTATTACTCACAGCGAATTGATCGATGCACCTGACTTAGGCGATATCTTAAGCGAGCTGCTACCATGCTTAAGCGGGAAAATCATTGTTGTTCATTACCGTCGTATCGAGAGAGAGTTTCTGGATAAAGCGCTCAAAAGCCGTTTAGGGGAAGGTATTGAGTTTCCTGTTTTAGATACGCTGCACCTTGAAGAAACGATTCAACAGAAACGTTCAGGCTCTCTCTGGGAGCGTTTAAAAGGGAAAAAACCAGAATCGGTTCGGCTAGCGCAATCTCGACGCCGTTATGGGCTGCCAGACTATACGCCTCACCATGCATTAACCGATGCAATTGCTACCGCAGAGCTACTGCAAGCGCAAATCGCCCATCATTACAGTGAAGAGCAACCCATCAGTGAGTTCTGGCTGTAATATACTTCACGCTTAATAGCGATCAAAAAAGGAGCCTGATGGCTCCTTTTTTACTTAGGTTGAGACAAGATTACAGCTTAAAGCGTTGAATCTCTTGTTCAAGTTCGTGTGATAGCTCAGACAGGTGAGCAGCTTGTTCTGCTGCTTGATGAGCTTCGACTGACAGCTCGTTAGACACATCACGAATACCTTCAGTGTTACGAGTGATCTCAGTGGTTACCGATGCTTGCTCTTCTGCTGCTGAAGCAATCTGCGTTGCCATATCACTGATACGCTCAACAGCAGTGTGGATTTGCGTCAAGCTCGCTGCAGCCGCATTGGCATCATCAACACTGGTATCAGCTAGACGACGACTGTCACCCATAATACCGACCGCCTTGGCTGTTGTGCCTTGTAGCATCTCGATAGTTTCTTGAATCTCTTGCGTTGAAGCATGAGTACGTTGGCTCAATACGCGGACTTCATCTGCAACCACAGCAAAACCACGGCCTTGCTCACCTGCACGTGCCGCTTCGATCGCCGCGTTAAGTGCAAGTAGGTTCGTTTGCTCTGCAATGCCTTGAATCGTTGATAGAATCGTATTGATGCTATTTCCGTGCGCTTCTAGCTCTTGAATCACATCAGTAGCAACTTGAACTTCTTGCGCTAAGTTCTGAATAGAACCTTGCGTTTGAGTTACTTGGCTTGAACCGTGTGAACAAGCTTGAACCGCTTCTTCTGAGTTACTTGCCGTGCTATCAGCATTACCTGCAATTTCTTGTGTCGCTGCTGCCATTTCATTCACAGCCGTCGCCACCATGTTGATTTCATCTTGCTGGTAAGAGATACGCTGACTACGCTCCTCAGCTTGCTGTGCTGTCGTGCGTGCTTGCTCTGAAAGCGCAGAAGATACGTGGCTAAGCTTAGTAACCATTGTGTGCATGTTGCCAACAAAACGGTTGAAGTTTTCCGCCAGTTTACCTACTTCATCATCACTGCGTGGTTCTAGGCGTTGCGTTAAGTCACCTTCGCCAGATGCAATTTCTTCCAGTGCATTTGATACGCGGTTCAAGTCACGGAACAAGAAACCAACTAGCCAAGAAACTGCAAGAATAACCACAATCGTGATCGCCACAGCAGTGAACAATAGATCTCGTAGCAATACCGCATGACCTGCTTCTTCTGTTGCGCGATCCATTTCAATCGCAAACATCCAATGCGTACCAGGAACTTTATTGAAGTAGTAAAGCTTCTCTTTTCCTTTGATTACCGTATCTTCGATACGACCTTCATCGGCGGCGCGCTCAATTGCCTCTTCTGAAAAATCTTTTAGAACACTGGTGATAGGCTTAAGCGTCAAGCTTTTATCTGGATGCGCTAAGAAGGTGCCTTCATTCATGTCGATTAGCATCGCATGCGCGTTTTCACCTGCATCTAAGTTAATCACATCGCTGATAAGCTGATCGATCAGTACGTCCGCACCAACAACACCAACAAACTGACCATTTTTCATTACTGGCTCAGCAATGGTCACAAGTAGTGCATTCGTGATTGCGTCTTGATATGCGGCTGTGATGATTTGCTTACCTGCGGCATCAGCATCCTTGTACCAAGGACGTGTGCGAGGGTCATAATCAGCACGGTTACGCTCCGGATGAGAGCGGTACATATCACCGTTTGGTGTACCAAGGAAGATGTCATCGAAGCCACCAGCCTTGCGAGCTTGTTGTAGGAAAGGAACAACGTCTTGCTCGGTCGAGTAATCGTTGAACGCAGTGGCAATATCTTTACGGATATTGACCCAATCAGAAATTCCCTCTGACGCAGTAGTACTAAGACTTTGCGCACGTGAATAGACACCTGAACGAGTCTGATCAAATAATTGACCAGCCGACAACCAAGTAAGTGCTGTTGCCATCACAACAACAGCAGAAAGGCTTGCGCCTATAAGCTTTTGTTTTAATGATAATTTCATATTTATAGTTTTTTGAGTTGGGAGAACAGTTAAGGTGCATGAATATTACACACTTTTTTACGACTATTCACTAATTTTTAAAAAACAAAATAGCACATTAACTCTTTGTAAAATATGAACTTTCATGTGTCATTTTTTTGTCTCGAGCGTCATAAAAACCGCACAAAAAAAGCCAGCAAATTGCTGGCCTTTTGATTAATTGTTAGTCAGACGGTTTTATAAAATGCCGAATTACTGACGCTCTGTTCTCATACCCATCAATAAGCTCACACACATTGCAAGCAGAATGAAGGTAAATGGCAGTGCTGTAGAAATGGCACCGGCCTGAAGAGCTTGAACCGCCTCGGAGCCACCAATCCATAGCAGAGCAACCGCAATTGCACCTTCCATGAATGCCCAGAAGACACGTTGAAGTACAGGTGCATCGACTTTACCACCTGCCGTGATACTGTCGATAACAAGTGAACCAGAGTCAGAAGACGTAATGAAGAACACAAGTACCAGCACAACAGCGATGATAGAAAGCATGCTACCAAATGGAAGAACATCAAACATTTGGAACATAGCAAGTGATACGTCAGTCAAGCCATTTGTGCCCAGCTCACCTACTTTATCAACAACTTGCTCGATCGCCAGGCCACCAAATACAGACATCCAAATAACGGTAACCGCCGTTGGAACCAGCAGAACTGCTGTGATGAACTCGCGAACGGTACGGCCACGAGAAACACGCGCG
>NZ_JADDYG010000264.1:12582-21040 GCF_015163535.1 Vibrio sp. OPT46
TAAGTGTGGTTGGAATCGAACCTAGGCTCGCCGCCCAACCGATAAGACCAACAAGGAGAAGTAGCAAGAACGCCACAACCATGTTGATGTTGCTAATGACTTTAACACCACCATCGATGCCGCGTACGACTGAAACAACAGCAAGTAAAGTCACCACGGTAATAACGACGATTTGCAGACCTAGGCCTGGCTCAACACCAAATACGTGATGAATACCACTTGCTGCTTGCTGCGCACCTAGACCTAGGGATGTAGCAAGACCAAATAAAGTCGCAAGCACAGCCAGAATGTCCACAATGTGGCCAGCCCAACCCCATGCACGATCACCCAGAAGTGGGTAGAAGATCGAACGCATAGATAGCGGTAAACCTTTGTTGTAGGCAAAGAATGCTAAAGAAAGTGCTACAACACCGTAAATTGCCCATGGGTGAAGGCCCCAGTGGAACATCGTTGCACCCAGTGCCAATCTCGCGGCTTCTGGTGTATTTGCCTCAACACCAAGTGGCGTTTCATACCAACCGGTGAAGTAAGCGACAGGTTCTGCAACACTCCAGAACATTAAACCGATACCCATACCAGCTGCAAATAGCATTGCAAGCCATGACATAAACGAGTAATCGGCAACAGCGTCTTTACCACCTAGTCGGATCTTACCCATTGGTGAGACGATAAGCGCCAAACAGAAAATAACGAAAATGTTACCTGCAATAATGAACAACCAATCGAATGAACCAATAATTTTCCACTTCAGCCCATCAAGTGCCGTCTTTGCGGTATGTGCATCTAGAACTAATGCAGCGACAAGAAACAGCGCAATTAAACCTGCACTAATACCAAAAACTGGGTTATGAACATCAAAACCCCATTTTTGAACGTTGTCCTGACCTACCGTATAGTCGGTACTATCGATACTGTACTTATCTATACCCTTTGTCATCGTTCCTCTCTATTTTTGTAGTGTTTTTACGTACCAAACAAAAAAATCTTTCGAACACGATACGTTTTGCATTCCGTGAAGGCGCAAGATCCTATCATTTGACACGTTTTTGTCTATCTTTTTGCTATT
Organism: Vibrio sp. OPT46; assembly: GCF_015163535.1. Classification (NCBI taxonomy): domain Bacteria; kingdom Pseudomonadati; phylum Pseudomonadota; class Gammaproteobacteria; order Vibrionales; family Vibrionaceae; genus Vibrio; species Vibrio sp. OPT46. The sequence continues at coordinate 13,649 of NZ_JADDYG010000264.1, forward strand.
AAAAAATCCAATAACTTACTTTTCACTGTGTGGTTACGGCCTTTGATAGAACAAATCACTACTACAATAGTTAGACCACAAACATTTATTGCTATAATAATTTTAGCTCTTCTTATTTTGTCGAAAAGGCGCGACAAAATGGTATTGAGGACACGGCGTAAAATTGTAGGGGTAATTTTTGATTTCCCCCCTTTAAATAAGGGCGCATTTAAGTTAGTGTCGCCTCGATAAATGTTCCCTACAGACTGGATGAATAAATTGGAAAAGTACGAAGAAGTATTGGTCTCGATTCGTCAGATCATCCGCGCTATTGATTTACATTCTAAAAAGCTGAGCAAAGAGTCTGGATTGACTGCTCCACAGTTGATTTTGATGCGCGCTATCAATGACTTAGATAACGTGACGATTAAACAGTTGTCTAGCCACACTAACATGAGCCAAGCGACCGCAACGACCATTCTAGATAGACTAGAACGAGGCCAGTTTGTTGAGCGTCAGCGCAGTGTTCAAGACAAGCGTAAAGTGCATGCTGTACTTACGAGCAAGGGCCAAGAAGCTTTAAAACAAGCACCAACGCCGCTGCAAGAGCACTTCATTAATCGATTCCAAAAATTGGAAGAATGGGAGCAATCCCTTCTACTATCTTCCGTTCAACGCATCTCGACGATGATGAATGCAGAGGACATCGATGTTGCTCCAATGCTAGAGCTTGGTAGCATTACCAAAGCCGATTAGTTTCGCTCCCACGTGCTCGCTTTTTGCGGGCACTACTCTCCTACTCAGTCAAGCCAGTTTCAAACGCATATTTTGCTAACTCTGCCGTCGAATGTAAGTCCAACTTGTGCTTAATGTTATGGCGATGCGTCTCTACCGTTCGATAACTAATATTGAGTAAAGTGGCGATTTTTTTGCTGCTGTTTCCTTGAGCAACTAATTTAAGTACCGCTTCTTCCCTGCGGCTGAGAGGATTCGTTTTTTGCGTGGCAGGCACCACTTCTTGGGTAAAGAGTGTTTGTGTGACGGATTCACAGAAATACGTCGAGCCTTGGTTCACCGTTTTTATTGCTTGCACCATTTTCTCGGCCGAGATTTCCTTGAGCATATATCCTACGGCACCAGCTTGCATGACCTTCATGATGTACTCGCGATTATCGTGCATGGTCAACATAAGTATTTTGCTCTCTGGGCGAGCTTCTTTAATTACACCAGTCGCTTCAATACCGTTCATTATTGGCATGCTGATATCCATCAATATGACGTCCGGTTGCAAGTGTTTTGCGACCTCTATCGCTTCCAAGCCATTACTTGCTGTACCCACCACTTCGATGTCAGACTCTAACTCCAAACGAGCCATGAAGCCATCCAATACCACTTGATGATCATCGACAATCACTACACTAATCGGTTTATCCATAAACTATTTCATCCAAATTAAGCAGCACAGTAATCTCTGTTCCCAAGCCAAGCTCACTCATTAGCTCAAATTCACCACCGATGAACTCTACACGCTCTTGCATGTTCCTTAACCCAATCCCTTGTTGGTGCACTGCATGGTTAACCACAAATCCAACCCCATCGTCACGTATAAGTAATTGCAGCATATTGCCCATTTTTTGCAAAGTAACCGTTACTTTTTTCGCTCGCGCATGTTTTTCAATGTTATTCAAAGACTCCTGAGCGACGCGATATAGCGTCGTTGCGACTTCCGAAGTCAGTTTGTGCTGCTGAGTATCGAAATTGCTCTCGATATCAATCCCGGAATGGGAATGAAAATCCTGTAGCAAGGTCGTCAGTGCTGCTTCTAAACCGATATCATCGAGGGCGCTTGGACGGAGCTGATGAGAAATATGCCGCACCTCATTTATCGCGGTGACGAGCGATCGTTGTGATTTATCTAAGTGGGATTTGAGTTTTTCGTCTTCCAGTCTATGACTCATTAAGTCTAAATGACATTTACTGGAGACTAACAACTGATTGATTCCATCATGCAGTTCTCGCGCTAAATGCTTTTTCTCATCTTCTTGGAACATCACGGTTTTATGTGCCAATTCTTTCAGGTTCTTATCAGCGAGGCGATGCTCGTGCAGATTGATCGCCAGAGTGAGAACAATGATTACAGCAACGGTCACCGCTAAGATCACGACGACTGAGAAAAATGTCGTTTCGATATTTTTGTTCACCGCCGCGCGCATATTGGCGACTTCTCGGCTTACATCCTCAATATACAGCCCAGTCCCTATCATCCATTCCCACTTATCGAGCCATGCAGCGTAACTAAGCTTAGGGACAACTTCACCCGTAGATGGCTTTTGCCACAGGTACTGATGAAATCCACCACCGGATTGCGCTTGATACAATAGAGCTTCGATTAAGCGATCGCCATTTTCGTCTTCAAGATAGAGTAAGTTTTCCCCGACAAGCTCCGGAAGAACTGGGTGTACAAGGTTGGTACCATATTTATCATAAGCAAAAAAATAGCCGTCCGACCCATAACTCAAACGATTTAAAATCGCTTTCACACGCGTTTTGGCAACACTCTCTTCTAAAGTCGGATCGTTGTAGATGTAAGAAATGGAGTCAAAAGCGACGTCGACCGTATCTTTCAGCGCCGCTTCTTTTGATTGGATCAGGTTTTGATGAAAGATCTCCACCTCCCTTTTGCCAAGGGTCTTGGTTTGATAGATAGAGATCCAGCTGATACTCGCTGACACCAATACCACGGGTATCAGTGTCAGCAGAATTAACTTTGCTTTGAGAGGCATCCCTTCCCTCCATGAAACGCTGCCTTTACAGCTTACTATCTTAGCAGTACAAACGAATCGATTGTGTCTGCATAGACATAATTAACAGCTTAACAACTTGTCTCAAAAGGTAAAAACTCTCAGTTCACAAAATCTCTTTCTTATCGAGTGATTAACTCATACCGTAAAAACCTGGGAAAAACAGCAAAGACGCCAACACAACAATCTGAATCGCGATGAACGGCATCACACCTTTGTAGATATCTCGCGTAGTAACCCCTGCTGGAGCGACACCTTTTAGATAAAACAAACTAAAGCCAAATGGCGGTGTGAGGAACGACGTCTGCAAGTTCATCGCAATAAGAATCGCAAACCACGTCATATTAATGCCCATCAATTCAGCGACTGGCGCAATAATTGGCACGATGATAAAACAGATTTCAACGAAGTCGATAAAGAAACCTAAAATCAGAATCACCACCATGGTAATAATAAGGAATCCCCACTTTTCACCCGGCAGTTCTAACATCCACTCTTCAACTAAATAATCACCACCAGTGTAGGTAAATGCCATTGAGAAGGCGGTCGCACCAAGTAAGATCGCAAAGACCATTGCGGTTACTTTAACTGTCTCTTTTGATGCATCATAAATCATCGACCAACTAAACTGTTTATACAATAGCGATAAAATTATCGCACCTGCACCGCCTAGTGCCGCTGACTCTGTTGGTGTTGCAATCCCTGCAAAGATGGAGCCCAATACCACGATGATCAATGCTAACGGTGGCAATACAGCTTTCAGTGCTGTGAGCACTTCTTGTTTACGACTGATCGACTCATCGCGCTCTATCGCCTGTGCGGCTTGAGGGTTCAACTTCGCGTAGATGAGAATGTAGATCACATAGGCGCCAACAAGTGTAATACCGGGCCAGATCGCAGCTTGAAATAGGTCCCCTACCGGTACGCCAAGTACATCACCCAACAAGATCAACACGATAGAAGGTGGGATAATTTGGCCCAACGTGCCAGACGCACAAATAGTCCCACACGCTAAACCTTTGTCGTAATTGTACTTGAGCATCACAGGAAGAGATATTAAGCCCATCGCAACAACTGATGCGCCTACCACACCCGTTGAAGCTGCAAGCAATGCGCCAACTAACACGGTAGAAATAGCGATACCACCGCGAACGCCACCGAACAAACGCCCCATTGATTCTAGTAGCTGTTCAGCAAGCTTCGTTTTCTGTAGCACTAGCCCCATAAAAACGAACAGCGGTACGGCCATTAGCACCGTATTTTCCATAATGGACTGAATTCGATATGGCATAAAAGCAAACATCTCGATGCCTTCAGCCCAAACACCAAAAATCAGCGCGATACCACCAAAAGTAAAGGCAACGGGAAATCCCAATAGAAGCGCAAAGAGCGCAACAAAAAACATCACTATACCGATCATAATGACTTCCTTTTACGACTTACCGTTATTACCGGCATAGATGAGATGAGGGTTGACAATTTTGTTGATTGAATGAAGTAACAATCCAATACCACTCACCGCCATAAAGAAAAATGACAGCGGAATCATCGCTTTGATAATCCAACGATATGGTAAGCCACCTGGGTCACCAGACGTCTCGCCTAACGCGTAACTTTCCTTAGCGAAATCAACACCAAACCAAGCTACCAGTAGGCAAAAAGGGAATAAGAAAAATAGTGTGCCTATGATGTCGATGATGGATTGTGCTTTGTAAGATAAGCGTTCATAAAAAATGTCGACGCGAACATGGCCACCGGACTTAATTGCGTAAGGCACACCAAGCAAGAACACGGCAGAGAATAGATGCCATTCCATTTCTTGGAATGCGATAGACACATCATTAAACACGTAACGCATGACAACGTCGTACACAACGTTTGCTAACAACAAAATAAACAGGATGCTGGATAACCATCCGAGAAAATCGCTAAAGCGGTTAAATAATCGCTCAATATAAATAAGACTTCTCATTCCGAACTCCGTGGAACGTTTAGATGCGCTCCGCTATGGTGCGGAGCATTCATTATGAAGTTTTCTTGGGCTTCGATAGCAGGCTAAACCTCTCGGCATCGCCTGCTTCATAACGTTATTGTTGAGCTTGACTGTTTAAGTACGCTCGGTGCGAAATATCTGACCATGGTCGAACTTGATTCATATAGTTCGCTTGCGACTCTTGAATCTCTTTCGCCAAAGCATCTTTTTCTGCATGTTCTTTCAACAAACGATCGTTTGCTTCTCGCAACGCAGCTACTACTTCAGGTGGGAAATCTTTTACTTCAACATTTGGGTATTCAGACTTAATAGATGCCCAGTTTTTGCCGCTTTCGTGTTTCGATTGCGTGTACATATCGTAAGCGGCCGTTTTCATGGCTACTTGCAAAATCGCTTTTAGATCATCAGGTAGACGGTTCCAGGTGCGCTTGTTAACGAGGAACTGAAGCTCAGTCGCTGGCTCATGCCAACCTGTGTAGTAGTAAGGCGCGATTTTGTGGAAGCCCATACGTAGATCCAGCGATGGACCAACCCATTCCAAGGCATCAATTGTGCGACGCTCTAGAGAAGTATATAGCTCACCAGGGGCGATATTCGTTGGCTTGGCACCTAACTCAGCCAAAATCTCACCAGCAAATCCTGGGATACGCATTTTCAAACCCTGTAAGTCCTCGACGGACTTGATCTCTTTTTGGAACCACCCGCCCATCTGAGTATCGGTATTACCGCCAGGGAAAGACATCAAGTTATGTGGAGAGTACACTTTTTCCATCAGCTCCATACCACCGCCGTAGTAAAACCATGCATACTGCTCAGTTGGCAACATACCGAAGGGCATAGAAGTGAAGTAAAGTGTGTTTGGAACCTTACCCTTCCAGTAATAAGACGCTGAGTGACCCATGTCATACTGACCCGACTTAACCATATCAAACACCCCAAAAGGCGCTTTATGCTTGTTTGCGGAATCAATGCGGATTTGCAAACGTCCGTTGGACATCTCTTCCGCCATTTTGGCCATGTTTTTTGTGGTATCACCAAAAATTGGGAAATTAGGCCCCCAAGTTTCAGCAAGCTTTAAACGATAGACTTTTTCAGCAGCGTTTACAGAAGTCGCTGCGAGTGCCATCGCGGCAGCGACAGCGGTTGTTTTGAGCACTCGTTTTAAAGATTTTTGGATTAGACTCATCGTTCACGTCCTTTATCACCAAGGTTATTGTTGTCATCCATTTCATTAGGATTGGCTGTATTCGGTATAAAAGATGTAACAATGTTGTCTAATGCGAAATGGGCATGAACACGGAAGCGAGTAATTCATCAATAAGGCATTAGCCTAAGGTATTACGTACAAGTACGTAGGAGAACCGTCATGACAAAAGACTGTTAATAGCAAAATCAATAAATTATATTTTTATCTATGAATAAAAATAAAAGACAATACGTACGTATTTTTCTGCCAAAAAATTTACATAGTATTTAAGAAAATGTGACAAACCACTTATTGGTAGTGTTAAAGTCAGTACTTAATGCATTATTTCCAATACCAAGATAAAAAAATACCTCGGCATCGGCCGAGGTATTCAATCCAGAACGGTAGCGGTAATTAAACTGCTTTGTAGATAACTTTGTTACCTGCTAACTGCTCTTTTTGAACTAGGTTTTCTTCAAGAAGCTTCTTTAGTGCGCCAGTAGCCCATGATGCCGCTTTAGTATCTTCTTGACCTGCAGCTAGACCGATGCCTTTAGGGTTAATACCTTCAGCATTCGCCATAACGATGTCTAATACTTGTTGTTGCTTAGGAGTAAGGGCAACATCAACTGTTTTCACTGCAGCTACTTTTTTATCAGCTACTACTTTCTCCGCAACAGCTTTTTCAGCAACAGAGGGTGCTACTGCTTTTTCCGCAACAGGCTTCACTGCTTTAGGTGCTGCAGCTAAGTTTGCTACTGTCGCTTTAATGCGTTTTTGCAGTTTCATCTGCACTTTACGCTTATGAGCAAGTCTCATTGAATATTTCTCCAGTTCACTGCATCTCAGCAGGGATGAAAATTTGAAGCGCGTTTTATACCAAAATTCACAAGCAATTTGTAGGTTTTAGCGGCGAAACGCGATGAAAAATGCGCTCAAAGCATAGAACGTCTACTATTTAATCAGATATTTTATGAACGGATTTATTGAATACTGGGTATAAAAACAGAGGTTTGTTTTATTTTAAATGCAAATCAATGCACATAAAGCTACCCACTTATTTTTGGACAAGTATTCGATGAGGTTATAAGCATGGAAACGCTGCACCTAACAAATTCACATTTCAAACCCGACTCCCCTATCAACAGAATACTTTTGTTGCTCGTTGCACTCATCACTTTGTTTTTGGTTGCCATTTCTCCGGGATGGAAGCAAGCCATGTTGTCGGTCATTTTGATGTCTGCAATCGTTGGTTTCGCCATCTTGATGATTAAGAAAAGCCAAGTCACTTTTACGCTGACAGCTTCTCACTTTCAGCAACACCTTTTTAAAGGGGGTTGGGTCGTCCGATGGCGAAATATTGAGTCAATCGGTATTTGTAGCTACCAACAGGAAGGGTGGCACCAACCGCTACCTTGGATCGGTATTCGTCT
>NZ_JADDYG010000264.1:21050-23338 GCF_015163535.1 Vibrio sp. OPT46
AACAGCTTCTCACTTTCAGCAACACCTTTTTAAAGGAGGTTGGGTCGTCCGATGGCGAAATATTGAGTCAATCGGTATTTGTAGCTACCAACAGGAAGGGTGGCACCAACCGCTACCTTGGATCGGTATTCGTCTAAAACACTACTCACCCTACTTAAATTCAATCTGCCCTCGTATAGCGACAGAAATTCTCCTCAGCCAGCGAGCACTGCTTTACTTGGGCGCGAAACAAAATCAGTGTGAAGATAAGTTTGAGGATATGGTGCTTGACCCTAAACCGTATATAAACAGAGATGGGATTGAGTACAAAGGTTTGTTAGCGATGCTCGCCAACCGGATGAAGTATCAGAGAGGTTTCTACGGCTACGATCTATTTATATCAGCAAGTGATCTAGATCGTGAGGCTGAGGACTTTGTGGGACTGACTCGGCGATACTTAGCTGCCGCCGAGCCAGAATAATGCTTAGTACACGCACTTTTAGTAAAGCGGCATCTCGTCAGCAACGAACGGGTTAGTTTTACGCTCGTGACCGAAAGTCGATTGAGGGCCGTGACCAGGGACAAACGTGACATCATTGCCTAAAGGCCACAATTTCTCTTTGATAGAGCTAATCAACGTATTGAAATCGCCTTGTGGGAAGTCAGTTCGACCAATGCTACCGTTAAACAAAACGTCACCCACAAACGCTAAACGCGCTTCTTCGCTGTAAAGCACAACGTGACCAGGTGTATGACCAGGTGTATGGAATACGTTCAGCACTTGATTACCGAAAGTGACAGTGTCACCCTCATTTAGCCATTGGTGCGGTTCAAACGCTTCTGTCAGCGGGAAACCAAACATTTGGCTCTGACCTTCCAAACCTTGCAACCAGAAGTTATCTGCCTTGTGAGGACCAACAATCTCTGTACCGCCAAGCAGTGCAGACAGCGGCTCCGTGCCACCTACGTGGTCCAAGTGACCGTGTGTTAGCACGAGGTTTACCACGTCAACACCCAGCTCTTTGATAAGCATAGCGAGCTGCTTTTCATCGCCGCCAGGGTCAACCACAATGCCTTTCATGGTTTCGTCACACCAGACAATAGAACAGTTTTGAGAGAAAGATGTTACTGGAACAACTTGGTATTTCAGAGCCATAGATAACCTATACCGAATAAATTTGCGTGAAAACTGCCGCAACTATGACACTAAGGCCTAGCGACTTCAAGCTTTGAACTGTGGGTAATCGACGACGTTCTGAGACTAGAAACCTTGTCTCAACTGGCACTACCAAGAACGAACAGCACCCGTATCGATATGAACAAAGTTACTGCCTGGATAATAACCCACGCCACCGGCTTTTAGGCTTAATGCAGCATCACGAACTGTTGAAAGCTTCACACCGTCTAAACGGAAATCAATGGCCTTTCCTTCCATGTGCATGCTCTTTTTCGCTACACGAGAAGACCCGTTGCGCAGCGAGGCATTAGTGGCAGGAGAACGGTAACCTGAAATGACGATCACCTCTGCTTCTGTACCAATTAACTTTTGAATTTGGCTTATTTGATCGAACAAGCGTCGATCCATGGGATGAACCTCATTTCGTCGATGGTCTCGACAAAACTCATTCAGCCTTTGAAGTTCATCATTAATGTATCGTTTTCCATCGAAATAGCATGTTTCGAGGATCTCTCCAGTATTAAGGTTGTTCATCGCCAGCGCACGTGGCTCGTCAGGGAGTGAAGCCCAAGAAAATGATGGCAGGGCAGACGCCAACACCACACCACCAGCGGTCATTTTAAGGAAATCTCGGCGGGAAAAGTTACGACTTACCATTTCAAAATACAGTGCTCAACAACTAGACAAGTCGTGGACATTAACCAAACACATTTGTCACGTCAAACGCATAAAACACTCCATCTTGATTTTCAGATGCAGTAATTATTGATTAATTATTGAACTAAAAGAGAATTCTTCGTTTTGTAAATTTTCCTTAAAGATTTCAACTGCGGTGATCGTACTTATAGATATCATCACGGTAGTAAAGCGTTCCCTCTTCCAACCATGCTGTTTGATAAATGATGTGTACTTGAATGCGCTCTCCCAAAGGAACTGACGTGTTAGACCGACGAGAACTTTCTCGCTTTTTCGCTAAACGTTCTTCCAACCCCTGAGTTTTGAACAGAAGTTCTGCTAACTGGTCTGCATGTTCTACACGGACACATCCTGAGCTGAATGCGCGTCTGTCCTGTTCAAACAAGTTCTTACTTGGCGTGTCATGCAAATAAATAGCTTGTGGGTTAGGCATATT
>NZ_JADDYG010000264.1:23348-23977 GCF_015163535.1 Vibrio sp. OPT46
GACACGGACACATCCTGAGCTGAATGCGCGTCTGTCCTGTTCAAACAAGTTCTTACTTGGCGTGTCATGCAAATAAATAGCTTGTGGGTTAGGCATATTGAACTTGTACAATCCCAGTGCATTTTGTAAGCCCGACGCCTGTCGCATACGATAAGGAAATGTTCTCGGATTCACCGTTGCCCAATTGATGGTTGTAGGGTCAATAATTTCGTTCGAAGTCCAAGACCGAATGATTTGAATGTTATGGTTAATCAAATACATCGGATTACGTTTTACTTTAGGAATAATGTCTTTAACCATGATAGTCCAAGGCACGTTCCAAGTTGGGTTGAGAATAACTGAATCCAGTGCTACCGACATGATGGGCGTTTTTCTTGATGCTCTCCCTACCACGACTTTAGACTCAAACAAGGGTTGACCGTCATGCCAATACGTGACTTCGTATCCAGGCACGTTAACAAAGACAACATTATCCCTTTCTTTCGACCAAATTCTTGAACGCTCAGAATTCAACGCCAGCAGATGCAATCTCTCTTGAGGAGAAAAGTTGATCCATCGAATGGTATTCGGGCCGATAACGCCATCTTCTTTCAAACCATGAATACGCTGGAACTCTTTTATCGCAAGCT
>NZ_JADDYG010000264.1:23987-25071 GCF_015163535.1 Vibrio sp. OPT46
GCTCTTGAGGAGAAAAGTTGATCCATCGAATGGTATTCGGGCCGATAACGCCATCTTCTTTCAAACCATGAATACGCTGGAACTCTTTTATCGCAAGCTCTAATTGTTCGTCATATTCTTCAGTGACTAAATCCAAGTAAGAAACATCTACGCCTACGATCTCCATTCGCTCAATCAATAGGGGTCTGTTTTCTAATATATCGCCAACACGTGCTAGCCCAGTTTGTTGATAGGCAGGATATTGGTACTGAGAATGTTCCGATAGCGAAGAATAGGCGGAGTAGAAAGCATCATCTGTTTGTAATGGAGACCGGAGACTTGCCAAAAACTGACCAAGTTTGCCAACCGTAATCTCATTACTCAGAACCGATAAAGTATCGATGCTAGGAGCGGGTAACGTAACATGGGCTTTGTCTGTAAATAGCCAATTAATCCCTTCTTCGGGGAGTTGCTCAAGATAACTAAGGTACATCAAGAGTGAATCTGTCATCACTAAATCGAAGTCGAGATTATCTCCCTGCCACCTTACTTGGTTTATCCGGTGAAGTTGATTTTCGAATTCATCGGTGACATCCGCAAGTGCAACCAGGTTTACTTGAAAAAGAAACTGCTCAATATCACTTTCATTTTCCCAGTTCAAACGGTAATTGGTGCTTTGATACAGTTGATCAATAACCTCTGGATAATGGATCATTTTTTCTACAGACAGCTTTTGTACCGCTCCCTCTTGCTCGACTTGCGCTGAAGCTTCGAGAGAAACGACGGTGGAAAAGCTGCAAAACGGCACCAGAAGTGCCGTCATGATTAAAACCCTAGCAAACACTGAAATGATCCTTGCGCTACTTGCCATAATAAAAAGTATGGCAAATATCTCACAGCTTGCAGGTTTAAAATTAAGAATCTGATGCCGAAAACGACAACAAAACTCTCTATAAGTAATTACTCAATGATCTTTCTAGATAATTCTCGACCAATGGTTGTCCCATTGCACTCCGCTTGCGAAGGTACTTTTTGACTCCTCTGGTCTTTGCTCTACCACTTTTCCCGCCCCAGAGCTGACTCGGAACTCATCGCCATAGACCAC
>NZ_JADDYG010000264.1:25103-25373 GCF_015163535.1 Vibrio sp. OPT46
AACACCAGAGGCATCTGGTAACGCACTTAGCTCGACCAATTTGCCCGTAGATTTAGACCATATACCATAACAACTGCCCGGAGGCGAAGTGGCTAAGATCCATTCATCGGTTGCTGCAATACTCGCAACGTAGTGATTGAAACGCGCCCACTCTTCAGGCTCAGCTTGAAGATCTTGCATTTCACCACCACGCGTGTGCATGGCGATCAAAGCTGGATACTCGTCCGGCTCACCACGATATTGCTGACCACAAAGCACGGTTTCCGCACC
>NZ_JADDYG010000264.1:25383-39964 GCF_015163535.1 Vibrio sp. OPT46
AGTGATTGAACCGCGCCCACTCTTCAGGCTCAGCTTGTAGATCTTGCATCTCACCACCACGCGTGTGCATGGCGATCAAGGCTGGATACTCGTCCGGCTCACCACGATATTGCTGACCACAAAGCACGGTTTCCGCACCATCATGGGCTAAATGGCGAATGCTCAACTTATGATCCGGTAAAGACACTTGATCCAGTAGCTCACCCTTCTGTGAAAGGTAACTCAGGCTGGGTTTCATGCTATCAAGATTGAGAGGTTCACGACCGTTAGTGTGTACGCCACCGACGCCAATCGCCAATACACCATCAGGCATCATGATCACTTCATGAGGACCAAGACCAAAACCCGTTAACTCATCGACCTTTTGATATTGCTTCTGTACATCATAAACACCAATGATCCCACGGCTTGTCCCCCTCTCACCTTCTGTGGCAAATAGTAATGTGCCGTCATGGGAGTAAACGCCATGCCCATAGAAATGACGATTTGACTTTGCTAGTTGCAGTTTGATCATCTGCCCTGAGCGAAAATCAAATACCATGAAGAAAGTACCAGGTCGTCGACCAAAGACTACGGCGTGGCCTTGTTGGTTCGTTGCTACACCATGACCACGTTCAGGAATCGGCAATGAAGATAGCGGCATACCATGCTCATCCGCCACCACCGCTGCGAATTTGTCTCGGCCAATGATAGAGCAGCCGATCAACGCAGGCTCACGTGAGCTTGTTGAAGAACAACCAAATGGCATCATAGGTGTAGCCGCCCCGAATAGAGCGGCTTTCAGCAAGGTTCGGCGGGTTTGATCAGTCACCATCGGTTGCATTAAATCCTATAACTACGCCAAGCTCGATCGCCACTTCTTCGTGAATCAGGTACTTCAATTGCTCTAGCTTATTGTATTGAGCGAGCACCATGCGATAGCCTTCTTTTGTTTGTAGTGCAGCAAACAAGCTCTTATCTTCTGGCCAAGTTTCTAACGCCATTTCAAACTGATGAACGACACGGTCTGCGAGATCTGCATGGCCTTGCTCTCTAAGTAGCGCATCTAGACCATTCCCGTTAGCAAAGTACAACGCTTCCATCCCTTGAAGGTTGGCTTTTAAGTTTGAAAGCGAGGTCTCTGAACGCCACGATTCTGAGAAATACGGGCGAGGCTTACCAATCTTCGCTAGCGGTCGGCTCAACTTCTTCATGCTGTATTCAAGCTGATTCGAGAGCAGTGAAATGTACTCAGACTCCCATTCCGTCATCTCTAGCGATTTCCAAGGGTTCTCTGCCCAAGAATCCGCGATGATCTGCGCTTTGTTATCGAGGTTTTCTGCAATCGCTACGCCTGTCACACAAGTATTGCCGTTGCTAGATAAGGTCGACGCTTTATCGTAAAGCAGCCATTCCAATGCACCTAAACCTTGCACGGTGACACTTTGGGTGGAGATATCTTCTGCACTCCAAGCTTGATCAGATTTCGTCAGTACAGACATTTTACGACCAGTGGTATTCTTTTTATCTGGCCAAAACTGAACATTCCAGCTTTGCTCCAACGCCGTAGCAGGGCCACGTTCTTGACCTTGTAATGCCATCCACGCAAGCATCGTTTGATGCCATTGCTGTTTTACTTGTGCATCATCTTTCGACTCTGATGCGCAGTAATCCGCGAAGCGCTGTTCAAGTTCTGTGGTTTGCGCTAAAAACGTCTGAGCTGATTGAAACTCAACCTCGTACACGCTTTGAGAAATATGACTTGTACTCTCAGGCTTGGCTGAGCTCGAACCGATGGTCGATTGGCAACCAACCAAACTTAACGTTGCGGCAATCGCACTCACTAACAGTGTTTTTTTCATGGTTGCTTCCTTATAGAGAGTTCAGAAACGCAATGAGAGCATCACGTTCTTTTTTGTTCAGAGCTAAAACATTTTGTTTCGCCGTTTCAGCTTCGCCGCCGTGCCACAACACCGCTTCCATCAGGTTACGAGCGCGGCCATCATGTAGAAAGTAAGTGTGTCCGTTTACTTCTTCGGTATAACCAATGCCCCATAGCGGTGCCGTTCGCCATTCACGGCCGTTTGCTAAGTATTCCGGACGGTTATCGGCTAAGCCTTTACCCATGTCATGCAAAAGCATGTCTGTGTATGGGTGGATAAGCTGCTCAGAAAGCGCTGGTAACTCTGGTCGTTTCGCCGTTTTAACACTGGTCTTGTGGCAGCTTTCACAGCCAGACGCAGCAAAGATTTGCTGACCAAGTTTCACGTTAGGATCATTGACGTTACGGCGAATAGGTACGGCTAAGTGTTGGCTGTAAAACTCTACGAAGTCGAGAATATTTTCACTCACCTCTGGTTTGCCGCCATTTGGCATGTCGTCACAAATGCTTTGTTTCGAGGTACAGTTTTCATTTGGGAATAAATGGCTCGTAAGACCCACATCACCATTAAATGCTGCTGCATTTTGCTGCATTAGCGTCGGTTGTCCTGCTTTCCAGCCAAAACGACCAATCGAGAAGTCGTCCTTCTCAATATCCCACACCTTATTGACTTTGCCTGAGATACCGTCTTTGTCGGCATCTTGTTCATCAGCCCAAGCAAGTAGCGTTTCGTCGGGAATACTCTCTAACAAACCAAGGCCGATCATTGGCGGTGCCACGCGTGCTGAGAACTCGGTATCAGGGTGCATATCGCCGTAACCCAGATCGGTAATGTTCAAATGAGGTTTTCTTAGCGTCACCGTCGTACCGTCTTTAAATTTCACTGGGACATCGGTGTAAGTGATTTCGATTTTGCCTTCTGGCGTTTGATCTTGCAGAGCGAAATCTTGAAGCTGGCCACCATAAGTCGGCTCAGGTATGCCGCCATCTTTGATGTAAGCTTTCTTTTGTTCTGGCGTCATCGCAGGAATGCTTAAGCGCACTAACATAGACACGGCATGTAAATCATCTTTCTCTGGCGGATGACCACGACCGTCTTTGATGTGACAATTCTGACAACCATTGGTGTTAAAAAGCGGGCCTAGGCCATCACGAGCGTCCGTTGACGCTGGCGCTTGTACCCAAGGGTTACGGAAAAAGCTGTTACCTACGCTAAAGTCGAGGCGTTTGCTCATTGGCAAGTTAGCAGCAGGAAGAGAATAGGCATTCGCGCCGTCTTTTTTAACACTGGTTTTGCCACCAGACTTAACATCATAAGCCATGGCAGAAGAAGAAAGGATCGCGGCTAGCGCAGAAATTAGGTATGGCTTCATATCATTGCTCTACATAGACAACAAGGGTGATAACAACGAGCTCAAACGTCAAAAGGGCTCACAAAGAGCCCTTATTTATTATGGTTTTCTTATTAAAACTCGTGGTCAGCAGTATCAGGGCTTAGGCTGTCGATGCCGACAATGCTTGCCGCACGCTCAATCGCACCGGTTTGTGCTACCAACGACATGATGGTGTCGTTTACTAGCGCGTTGCCTTGTGCGTTACCCGCTGCAATAAGTTGGTCAAAGTGCTGGTTGTTCTTCTCTGCAGAAGTCACTAGCTCACCAACTTGGCTACGTGTTGTATCAAACTGCTTTTGAATTTCGGTCGCGGCTTTCTTGTCTTTTTGAGCAACAAGGTCAGCGATACTTGGACCAGATAGCTCTTTGCCGTTTACACCTTTGTATGTACCTGTGTAAACGTTGTAGATGCCTTGCTCATTGTAGTAGTGAGAGTTGTGCGTGTTGTCTGAGAAACAATCGTGTTCGTCTTCAGTCGAGTTTGCCTCTAGTGCCACCTTCATGCGCTCACCCGCTAGCTCACCTAGAGAAAGAGAACCCATGCCGAATAGCATCTTACGAAGACCATTGTCAGCAGATTCGTTCAATAGCTCTTCACGGTAGTTGCCTTTCACTTCTGCAGACCACTGCTTTTCCATCCACTCTAGGTCTTGAACCAGTAGATCAGCGGCCGCTTTTAGGTACTCACCACGACGATCACAATGACCATTCGTACACTCAGAGCCAACGACGAAATCAGTGTAAGCACGTTGACCTGCACCCGCGTTAGTGCCGTTTAGGTCTTGACCCCAAAGCAAGAATTCAATCGCGTGGTAACCTGATGCAACGTTTGCCTCAGAACCGCCTACTTCGTTTAGATCCGCTAGCAATTCTGGAGTGATTTTTGAAACGTCCAGTTTAGAAGCACCAATCTGCAGACTTGTGTTCGCGATGATGTTGGCAGCAGCGCCCTCGTTACCCAATTCGTATTGGTAATCAGCCGCTACGTAGTCAATCAAACCTTCATCAAGTGGCCATGCGTTCAGCTGACCTTCCCAATCATCAACAATCGCGTTACCAAAACGGAAAACTTCAGACTGTTGGTAAGGCACGCGAGAATCTAGCCAAGCTTGTTTTACTTCTTCAAGCTTTTTCGCTGATGGTGATTGTAGAAATTCGTCGATTTTCACATCAAGCGCTTTCGCTGTTGTTACTGAATCAGCAAATACAGCATGGGCAACGTCCGCGTAATGTTCGACTACTTGTTGTTTAGTTACTGTGGCAGCAACGGTAGAACCACTGGCAATGAGGAGTGATGCAGCAATAGATTGGACTAAAACTTTTTTTGCATTCATCTGAAGCATCCTTGTTGAGCTTTTCAATTATCGTATTGGTAGTGCTAATTATTCTTATTTGCACTTTAGTCTCGAGATAATACAAATTTACAATTTATTTGCAACTCCAGATACAAAAAAACCTCATAAAAATGAGGTTTTTCACAGACTTTATTGTCAGTTTTATCTTTAGGATTAAACCTTTAGGTCATGTTTTCCGTGAGAGACTTTTGCCTTCAGATAATTTTCGTTGCCATCTTTGATATGTGCAGAGGTATTGACAACCTCGCCAATTTCAATTCCGTACTCAGATAACTCACGGATTTTCTTAGGGTTGTTCGTCACGAGGCGGATCTTATTCACGCCTAAAGCTTCTAGCATTTGTGCTGCTTCTGTGAAATCACGCAGGTCATCATCAAAGCCCAAATGGTTGTTAGCTTCGTACGTGTTCATGCCCTGGCTTTGTAAGCGGTATGCATCGATCTTATTGTACAAGCCAATACCACGACCTTCCTGACGGAGATACAAGATGATACCACCGGACTCGCCCATGCGATTGATCGTCTCTTCTAGTTGCTCACCACAGTCACAGCGTGAAGAGTGGAACACATCGCCTGTCAAACACTCAGAGTGCATACGAACTAAAGGCATGTCCTGAGTTTGGTCCGCTTGTTTAAAGATAATAGCAACATGCTCTTTGTCTGTCTTCAGACCATGGAAAGACAGAATTTCGGCATCAATGTTACTTTTTGCCCCGACTTTAAAATCTACTCTGGCACGTACTTCCGCCATATCTATACTCACTCGATTTATTGCTTGATGCGCTTGATGCGTTTTCGTTATTGCATTCATGGGATTTACTCGTTGCTCTTCAACTATGGGGACTGATACCGCATTTTGCAATATAGAGATCACAATTGAGGGCAGTTATCCACTCAAGACAGCAAAAGAGAAACACTCTCCAACTGAACAATTGTTATATTATAACAATTTAAAAAAACTACAATAAAAAACCCCAGACAAATTTTGTCTGGGGTTTCAAGAAGGTCGTTTGGTCTATCTTTTAATGGGTCTGACTGCGCTTCCAAACGGCGAGTTCAATCCAAACTGCTTCGAGTTCTTGGATTTCCTCGTCGGTCAACACGGCGAGCGTTGAAGTAACTTGAGGCAGGTTCGGTGATTGCAATGCACGAATCTGCGAATAGAAGTCTTTTTTAAGTTGTAATATAACTGAATCCACTGCGTGCACCTATTTCGTTCTTTTATTACTTATCCAGCTCAAAATTTTTATTTTCTTTATACTGGAAACTTCATAAATTCGGAAAAATGATAACATTCTGCTTGTTAAGTGCACAATTTATTTTTAATAGTGGAATAACGGTCACATTAATTACGCTTCACCATTCGGATCGAATATAAGACAAAAAAGATCAAAAATAGCACAGGAAAGATCCACAACAGCGCCGTGGAATAATTTAATGGTGGTTGGTACAGAACAATATTCCCATAACGAGCAACTAGATAGTCCTTTATTTCTTGATCTGAGCTGCCTTCATTGGCCATCGTATACACTTTCAACCTCAGGTCTTTAGCCGCTTGTGCATTAGACTCGACAAGGTTTTGGTTTTGACACTGCGGGCAGCGTAATGCCTTGGCTAACGAGGTTGCACGCTGTTGCACTTCAACGGAATGAAATTCAAACAGATCAACATTCTGTTCTATATCCGCACTTCTCGTGAAAGGAGAAAATAGTATAAATAGGATTAAAGTGAGGAGAAGATTATTAAATCGAAACATTCAAGTATCCTGAAAATATATCGTTCCATTTATCTGCCGTTAGCTCTCCACGATATTTGATCAATATACGACCATTTGGATCAATCAAGTAAGTTTCCGGCGTTCCGATAACACCTAGCTCCACAGCGAGCTTTCCATTAGGGTCACTAATTACTTCAATATATGGATTTCGTTTAGAGCTCAAATATTCACGAGCGGCTTGTTTTTGATCTCTATAATTCAGCCCAATAATAGGCACACCGAGTTCTGCTAACTGCAATAATTCTTCATGCTCTCGTTTGCATACTCCGCACCAAGATGCCCAAACATTCAATAATTTATATCCGTCGCTTTTGAACAACTGCTCAGAAACCATGTCATCAGAGATCAGAGAAGTAGAGCGAAAATTAGGTGCATCTAAATTTCGTTGTGGGGACAATTCAACATGTGGTCGCTCAGACAAAGCCACCGCAGTTACTACAGCAAACACGGCAACAGCCACAAACAGACCTGCGAGTTTAAGCGTATTTCTCGATCGCATTGATAGCCTCTCTCCTTTTCTTTAGGCCGGTTAATAGCGCACCAAACACAGCTAGTAGCCCGCCAGACCATATCCACCAAATACCTGCGCGGTACTGAACTTTAATCGCATAAGCATGAGTGTCGACTTTATCACCCAATGTCACGTAATAATCGCCATGCCATAGTGAACGAATCGCGGGCTCGGTCATATTCATCACTCGCACAGGGTAATGACGCTTTTGCGGGTTGAAATTGAGCATGCGGCCATCTTCCAAGTGCAAGGTGATCTGTCCTTGTTCCGCGGTGTAGTTTGGCCCCACCAGCCATTCGATACCATGATAATCGATAGTGATCCCCGCCCTTTGTTGAGAACTGCCGGGTTCGACACGTAAATTATGTTCATATGAGTAGTGACTGTTGAATACAGCTCCACTCACCGCCAGCGCAAAACCGATATGTGCCATCACGATTGGCATGAGTTTGCGCTTATTGGAACAACGAAACAGCATAACGAGATGCGCCACAATCACCCAAGTAGCCAATATTATGGTTAGCAATACTTCGAAATGCAGTACGTTCACTGAGAACATAAACCCGATCCCAGAGACTATAGATAACGCAATACTAATCGCGATATCAGTGCTTCCACTCGGAACTGCGCCTTTTGTCCATTTCAGCACTGGCATGAATGCTAAGGCAATCAGAGCCAGTATGCTTAATGGAAAGGTCAGACTATTAAAGTAAGGTGCGCCAACCGAAATGTTCCCTAAGCCGAGCAGTTGATAAACCATCGGATAAAAAGTGCCAAGAAAAACGATGGCAGTCGCAATAACCAGCAGCCCTTTGGCGATATAAGCAGTGTAAGCTTGGCTCGCTAGAGATTGAAGTTTGAAACGAGGGAGTTGTTCTCCTCGCAAAATCAATACGCCAAAAGTGATGATGACAAGCAAGCTCAATACACCAAGCAGCACTAAACCTTTAGTTGGGTCCACCGCAAAAGCGTGCACTGAAGTCAGCACGCCAGAGCGCACCACGAATGTCCCTAAAATGCTTAGGTTGAACGTAGCAAACGCCAGTGCATAGGTGCTCCAAATTGCGCCTCTGTTACGTGTTGCGACAACACCGCTGTGCAACAAAGCAGTACCAGTAAGCCAAGGGAGTAGAGAAGCGTTCTCCACAGGGTCCCAAAACCACCAGCCGCCCCACCCTAGCTCATTGTACGCCCACCATGATCCCACCAAGATACCCAACGTGAGCGTTCCCCATGCAAAAAACGCTGCGCTTCGAGCAACCACATACCAATCGCTCATCGGTTGTTTACCCAATAGGGCTGCTAATGCAAAAGCTAATATTGCAGCGTAACCGACATAACCGAGATAAAGCAATGGTGGATGAATGATAAGCCCAACATCTTGCAACATTGGGTTTAGATCTCGTCCTTCCGACGCCAATACTTGGGCATACTCGAACGGGTTAGAGGTCATTAACGTGAACCAAGCAAATGTCGCAATAAGAACGTTCATGATTCCTAAACAGTCACAAGTATATTGGGCGTTGAGCGGTGACTTAAATGCAATAAACGACGCCCATAAACTCAAGGTGACGACCCAAAACAACATGGAGCCTTGGTGCCCGCCCCAAGCGGCAGCAATCTTGAATGCTACGGGGAGTTGACTGTTGGAATGCGTAACAACATATTCCAACGCGAAGTTGTCTTGCACGAAGCAGACGATCAGAAGTGCTAAACAAATGAAGGAAGCTAAGCTAATGATGTGGGACATCGCGACTTGATGCGGCAATGTCGCCTTCTTACTCATAGCACGACGTAGCCAATGCAGCAACGATGCACAAGTCGATGTTACAGCCACCAATATCAGTAAGAAGAACCCTAGCTCAGCTTCCATTTATCCCCCTTACACTAAGGTCATTTGACCGGCATAGAGAATGAAAGTACGCAGCATAAGTACGCCAACCAAGCTCAACGTCGTGACCACAAAAACGTAACTGCCTTTGTGGCGCACTTCAGAAGGCGCCAACCAATTGAGAGTCAAAGGCGTTATCATGCCGATGAACACTACCCCACCCCAGAACCATTGAGCCCAGAATCCACTCGAAATAGCATTCCAAGCCGCGACTTCGTTCTGACCACCGCTGAAGATCAGTCCAGTAAAGAAAGTCACTAAGACAAACAGCTCAAACAATACTACTGGGCGTTCAAATCCGTGTACCCAAGACACACTTGGGCTGCTGGTCGACTCTTTAAACACCAAGATGCCGAACATCAAGCATGCCGCTGCACCCGAGGACAAACTAGAGAACAGGAACAAGATTGGCAGTACTGGATTGTTTAGCATTGGGTAAGTCTTCAATGCAGACAATAGAAAGCCAGTGTACGCTGCAAGCACGATGGCTAAGAAGCCCAAGAACAATTCAATGGCGTTGTTGGCTTTCCCCGCCTTAATCAAAATGCCATCGGCAAAATCCAGCAGTTTGCTTGGTAACTTCCCTTCACAGAAGCTGATGATTTGATGGCGGAAGATAACGCCAATCCAAACAAACAGCACCAGCATGTACACTTGGAACAAGATCACGCCCATCGACATCACAGACGTTGGGTTGTAGTAGATCATGATCTTCCAAAACTCTAAAGGCTTGGTTAAATGGAAAATCAAAATTACCAACCCAGCAATGATGCCAAATGGCGCAAGCCAAGCCATAGCTTTCATGATGCCGTTGTTTGCGGGATCACCTTCAATCACTTTGCGTTTTAAATAGATAGAAATCATCACCGCACCTGCTGACATCCCAGCAAGGAATAAGTAAATCGCGATGATCCAATCCCAGACTAACGAGTCAAAGTGGAATGCACTTTCGAAGCCGTTCATGATGACACCTCCCCTTTGCTATGCGGAATTTTGTACAGTTTAGGTTGCGTACCTAAATGCGATTTATCGCGATAGACAACATGGCTTTCGATAGCTTTGCTCACCTCGCTAGTTGGGTCATTCAAATCACCAAAGATGAGTGCTTTTGTTGGGCAAGATTCCACGCAAGCTGGCTGCTTACCTTGCGCTAGGTTGGTATCACGGCAGAAGTTACATTTATCCGCAGAGTGATCGACTGGATTAAAGAAGCGCACTTGGTAAGGGCAAGCGGCAAGGCAATAACCACATCCGACACATTTCTCTTTGTGCACATCCACGATGCCGGTCGCTTCATCTTTGTATGCAGCGCCTGTTGGACAAACGTACACACATGGTGGGTTATCACAGTGCTGACAGGATTCGCGAGTAAACTGGTATTCCACATCTGGAAATTCGCCAATCGGTTCACTGCGATGAATTTTAAGTCGCGTTACGCCTTCAGGGACTTTATTTACTTCGCGACAAGCATCGGTACAAGCGGTACAGCCAATACAGGCATTTTCATCATGAACCATACCCATGCGTTTCGCTTGTTCACTGTTGCTGGCATAGAGAGAGGAGCTAACAACGGAAGTGCCTGCAACGCCTGTAGTTAAAATCAACGCGCCGCTGCCGGCTAAAAAGTTTCTTCTCGAACATTTCATGCTATCTCTCCTCTTCTTTGGCAAGTTCAGGTTCGACGGCAAATTCAGAGTGACAATCCACACACTGCTTGATCAGTTGTTTTCTGTCGTACGACAACGCTTTGGTTTTCGCTGCGTGTACATCGTGGCAATTTGAACAAGTGAGGTTTTTGGCGTGCACATCGTGCGTCCAGTGGCTTTCTCTCAGCTGTGTCGGTGCGTGGCAATCCACACATTGGCCGTTGGCTTTAAGAATCATGCTTGGATCAAGGAACACTTTGTCGTGTACCTCTTTCGATTGCGCGGCAGAAAACTTAATCACATCAGGCGCACCTTCACGATGGTCGGGACCAATGTTGCTATGGCAATTGGTGCAATTAAGTTGCTTCCCTTGGCTGAGTAGAGCTTGCGGGTCATGCGAAAGGTTCAGAGTCTCTTTTGCATCCTTATGACATTGCAGACACTTGTAGTCACGGTCACGGATCAACTCGACTTGATGACGCTCAGCTTGAGCACCTTCAATCGGCTCTGAAGAAGTCGCATGGGCGGCGATGGAGAAACCATAGATGGCAAAGACGAAGAGAAGTTTCAGCATTGTCTCTATGGTCAATTTTATATTGCCCATATTGTTCTTTCCTTAGCTCGATAATAATTGATAACTATTCTCAATTATTTATTTGAGCGACAATTAATTTCCTCTGAAGATATTTTTTAGATCTTCAAATGACATCAATTCTTATTTCGGAAAGCCACAACGCTAAACCTATATTTATAATACCTCTATTATTCATAAGGGGTAGAAACACCTGCTCAAAAAGCGAACTAAATCACCCTGTCTTTAAAAAGGTTAAAAACCCAAAGCATTGCATAACAATGACTTAACAGCTACCACTTTAGAGGTATATAAATTCAAACATGACTGAGATCACTGGTGTAAATTGATCTAAAACAAGACAAGATTCACTCTCTATTTCATCTATCCAATTAAGCAATATTATTAATCGTAGATCTCCAGTTCTTATTTGGAATAGCTCCTCACAACGCTGCTAATAAAAACGAATATGGAGATAACACTGTGAGCATAAAACACTGGATGAGCGCACCTATTGCGGTTGCGACCTTATTCGCCAGCCAATTATTTTTGGTTGGCGCTCCGTTAGCGGCAGAAGAGAAGGATTTTATCGATCCTCGAAATGACGCCTTTGAACAGAACCATCCCGACCAATACCACTCTTGGAAAGCAACATCCGAAAGTGAGCACATAGAAGATGCTCTAAGTGAAGACCCAAACATGGTTATCCTGTGGGCAGGTTATGGCTTCGCGAAAGACTACAACAAAGCGCGCGGTCACTTTTACGCACTTGATGATGTTCGCCAAACCTTACGTACTGGCGCACCAACCGACGAGAAGTCCGGGCCTATGCCGATGGCGTGCTGGAGCTGTAAAAGCCCAGACGTTGCTCGCGTGATTGATGAACGTGGTGAAGACGGTTATTTCGAAGGTAAATGGGCACGCTTAGGCTCAGAAATCGTCAACCCTATCGGTTGTTCCGATTGCCACAACACGGGCTCTGAAGCCTTCAAGAAAGGCGAACCCGCGCTGGCACTGACTCGCCCATACGTCGAGCGTGCTTTTGATACTATTGGTAAAAACTTTGATGAACAGTCTCGCCTAGATAAGCAAGCATCGGTCTGCGCTCAATGTCACGTTGAATACTACTTCACCGGCCCAACTAAAGCGGTTAAATTCCCATGGGATATGGGCACCACCGTTAATGACATGGAGAAATACTACGACGCGTTGAATTTCAAAGATTGGACGCATGCCGTATCTAACGCGCCGATGCTAAAAGCACAACACCCGGGTTTCGAAACTTGGAGAGCGGGTATTCATGGTAAAAACAAAGTGGTGTGTGTGGACTGCCACATGCCTAAAGTGACCAAAGAAGACGGTACGGTGTACACAGACCACAAAGTGGGTAACCCATTTGATCGTTTTGAAGACACCTGTGCGCAATGCCATACCCAAACTAAAGAGCAGCTACAAGGCATCGTCTCGACTCGCAAAGCGCAAGTACTGAACATGAAGCTAACCGCCGAGAAGCAAATCGTAGCGGCACACTTTGAAGCAGGCGCAGCGTGGAAAGCAGGTGCAACAGAAGCAGAGATGGAACCTATCCTACAAGATATTCGCCATGCACAATGGCGTTGGGACTACGCGATTGCTTCTCACGGTGTCCACATGCATGCTCCTGAGGTAGCACTAGAAGTACTTGGTACTGCAGTTGACCGCGCTGCTGACGCCCGTACCAAGTTGGTTCGCTTACTGGCAACCAAAGGCATTACTGACCCTGTTCAAATTCCAGATATCTCGACCAAAGCGAAAGCACAGCAAGCACTGGGCATGGATATGGATAAGATGAACGCAGACAAGAAACACTTCCTAGAAACGGTGGCACCAGAATGGGATAAAGCAGCAGCTGAACGCGAAGCCACATATTAGTCTAACTTGCAGAGGTTAGTTTATAGATACAACAAGGGGCGTACTGAACGCCCCTTTTCTTTCTTTATTATCTTTATCTCTTCATCCTGATTCTATCGAGAGACAAAAATCGAATGTACTAGCGACGAGGAAGCCTAGGTCTAGGTTGAATATTTGGACGTGCTTTAGGTATCTGCACATTTGGACGAGCAACTGGACGCTGGATCTTCGTTTCCGGTAATGCTTTTCTTTGTTGAACCTTTTCTTTCACCGCCTTGCCTTGTAAAGTCGCTGGTTCAATATGCTCCGGACGATTCTCCCATTGGGTTCGAATCTCTTGCTTTTGCTCGTCAGGCAGTGATTGCCAATGATCGTCAAGTTGGCGTTTCATGTTATCGATATTGGCGGACATATCGTCGTCTTTCCAATCTTCGACTTTGTCTTTGATGGATTGCTGTTGGTCTTCATCTAAACCATTCCACCACTCTTCCAGTTTCTCTTTGTATTCATCGTCGTTATCGCAACAGCCCGGATAGTAATAAATCCAGTAGTCGTCATGATCGTACCACCACGGGTCGTAGTAACCCGATGAATAATAAACCGTAGAGGAAGAGCCAGAATGATCGGAAGAGCTACAACCCGCCAGCACAGAGCCGCACAGCAAAACCAATATGCTTAGTGCTTTATTTTTCATTCGTTGCCCACCTTTCTCTCTATTGCTTGTTAAATTGTACGCTTACAATAGCTCTTTTGCTTTGTTAATAGAGTTAATGATTTGCACCCTATCTAAATTTGGATCATTAGAATCTAATAATATTACCCAGGCATCAATCGCTTCCTGAAATCGGAATGACAGAAAATGATCATTTGCGATCAAAGACAAAGCGGCTTCATTGTGCGGTTCTATCTGCAAAGCTTGCTCCAAAAGCAAGCTAACTTCTTGCGTCATTGATTGCTGGTGAATGTAGTACAAGGTCGTCGCTTTTGCGGCAAGTTGCGTGGCACTGACTGGCTCAGTCAGTTGGATCGCGTAATCAAAACAAATCAGCGCGCCATCAAATTCCCCCTCTAGCAGGTAGCCCTGCCCGAGTTGGAACCACAATTCAGCGTTGTTCGGATCTTCACGCAACTGGTCTTGAATCTCTTTCATGATGTCACGAGCAGTCATCATTCGTGACATTTCCGCTTGTATTGATTTAGGCGGAGTTTGATGCAGCAATAAGAAACTGGCACTCGTCACGACAAGTACTAACAGGCAAAAGCCAAACCATTGAGCAGGTTTAACTTTTGATGCACTCAGTGATAAGAGTACGATAAACAGCCCCATCAGAGTGATGGCAGCGAAAAACCAAACAGACATAACACGTCCTGTAAACAAAGATAACGTCAGTGTACGCATTTCTTACTTTAAATGCGTTGATACAGATACAAAAAAGCCGAGCAACTAAGGCTCGGCTTTTCATATCAGGATAACGATGTAAGATTACTCTTCGTTACCTTCCTCTGCATCATCAGCAGCTGGAGCTTCTGAAGCGTCTTGCTGCGTATTTTCGCCTGTTGACTCTAACGCTTCTGCATCTTCATCAGTAGGCAGCTCTTCATCATCAACTTCTTCAATACGTTGCAAACCAACAACTGATTCATCTTCCGCAGTACGGATAAGCGTTACACCTTGTGTGTTACGAC
>NZ_JADDYG010000264.1:39974-43865 GCF_015163535.1 Vibrio sp. OPT46
GTCTTGCTGCGTATTTTCGTCTGTTGACTCTAACGCTTCTGCATCTTCATCAGCAGGCAGCTCTTCATCATCAACTTCTTCAATACGTTGCAAACCAACAACTGATTCATCTTCCGCAGTACGGATAAGCGTTACACCTTGTGTGTTACGACCAACTTGGCTAACTTCACCCACACGAGTACGTACTAACGTGCCAGCGTCGGTGATCATCATCATTTCATCACCTTCAACAACCTGGATAGCACCAACTACCGGGCCATTTCGCTCAGAAACTTTGATAGAAACTACACCTTGAGTGCCACGACCTTTTGTCGGGTACTCGCTAAGTGCTGTGCGTTTACCATAACCGTTTTCTGTAACCGTTAGGATGTCGCCTTCGTGCGAAGGAACAATAAGTGATACAACTTGGTCATTTTCAGCCAGTTTCATACCACGAACACCAGAGGCGGTACGACCCATAGGACGAACACCTTTAAACTTGATCTCTGGCTGACCATTCTCATCAAGAACTGGTTTACCATTTTCATCAAGTACTGGAATCTCTTCTGCTTCTTTAAAGCGAACCACTTTACCCGCTTTAGAGAACAGCATGATTTCATTTTCGCCGTTAGTGATATCCACACCGATTAACGAATCGTCTTCACGTAGGTTCACAGCGATTAGGCCGTTTGAACGTACGTTTGCAAACTGGTTCAACGGCGTTTTCTTAACCGTACCGTCACCTGTTGCCATGAAGATGAATTTGTCTTCAGAGAATTCATCAACACGTAGAATCGCGGTAATGCGCTCACCTTCTTCGAGTGGAAGGATGTTCACAATTGGCTTACCACGCGCAGTACGGCTCGCTAGAGGCAATTGGTAAACTTTCAGGCGGTATGTTTTACCACGAGTAGAGAAACACAAGATGTTATCGTGGGTATTCGCCACTAGAAGACGCTCGATATGGTCTTCATCTTTCATCTTAGTCGCACTCTTGCCTTTACCACCACGGCGCTGTGACTCGTAGTCGCTCAGTACTTGGTACTTAACGTAACCACCGTGAGATAGAGTAACCACAACGTCTTCACGTGCGATCAGCTCTTCCATGTCAATATCATGGCTCGCAGCTGTGATTTCTGTACGACGAGCGTCACCAAAGCCGTCACGAACCGCTTCAAGTTCTTCACGGATCACTTCCATCAAACGCTCAGTGCTCGCAAGGATATGCATGAGTTCAGCGATTTCTTCTAGAAGTGTTTTGTATTCGCCAAGAATCTTCTCGTGTTCTAGACCTGTTAGTTTATGTAAACGTAGATCTAGGATAGCTTGTGCTTGTTGCTCAGTCAGGAAGTACTGACCATCACGAATACCGTATTCAGGCTCTAGCCATTCAGGGCGCGCAGCATCTGTACCAGCACGCTCTAGCATTGCTGAAACGTTGCCTAAATCCCAACCACGAGCGATAAGACCCGCTTTTGCTTCAGCCGGTGTAGGTGCCTTACGGATAAGCTCAATAATTTCATCAATGTTAGCAAGCGCTAGAGCTAAACCTTCAAGGATATGAGCACGTTCACGCGCTTTACGCAGTTCGAAAATAGTACGGCGTGTCACAACTTCACGACGGTGATCAACAAAGCACTTCAACATATCTTTTAGGTTGAATAGCTGTGGCTGGCCATTGTTTAGGGCCACCATGTTGATACCGAAAGTGGTTTGCAGCTGAGTCTGAGCGTAAAGGTTGTTTAGAACTACTTCGCCCACAGCATCGCGCTTACACTCAATAACAATGCGCATACCGTCTTTATCTGACTCGTCGCGCAGTGCACTGATACCTTCTACTTTCTTATCTTTAACTAGCTCAGCGATCTTTTCGATCAAGCGAGCTTTGTTCACCTGGTAAGGAATTTCAGTGACGATAATGGTCTCTTTACCATTCTTCTCCACTTCGATGTCCGCTTTCGAACGCATGTAGATTTTGCCGCGACCTGTTTTGTACGCGTCTACAATGCCTTTACGACCGCTGATAAGCGCCGCCGTTGGGAAATCAGGACCAGGAATGTAATCCATTAGTTCATCAATAGTGATTTCTTCATTATTGATGTATGCAAGACAGCCATCAATCACTTCGCCAAGGTTATGAGGCGGGATGTTGGTTGCCATACCTACTGCGATACCAGAAGCACCGTTAACCAATAGGTTTGGAATTTTAGTTGGAAGAACCGCTGGGATCTGCTCAGTACCGTCGTAGTTTGGTACGTAGTCTACGGTTTCTTTGTCTAGGTCAGCCAATAGTTCATGGGCAATTTTTGCCATTCGAACTTCGGTGTAACGCATTGCCGCAGCAGAGTCGCCATCGATCGAGCCAAAGTTACCTTGACCATCGACCAGCATGTAACGAAGCGAGAACGGCTGAGCCATACGTACGATTGTGTCGTACACAGCACTATCACCGTGTGGGTGATATTTACCGATTACGTCGCCGACAACACGGGCTGATTTTTTATATGGTTTGTTCCAATCGTTGCCTAGTACGTTCATCGCGAATAAAACGCGGCGGTGTACTGGTTTTAGGCCATCACGCACATCTGGAAGAGCACGACCCACGATGACTGACATCGCATAGTCTAGGTATGAACCTCTAAGCTCATCTTCAATGTTTACGGGCGTGATCTCTTTAGCTAAATCGCTCATAGAGCCATTATCCCTCTATTATCTGATCGTAATTACGATACGTGTAAGGTGCAAAAATATAACACACAATTCATCACTTCGGCATCACTTTCCCTCTCCTTTTATCAGGTTGTGAGCTTGGTTATGAATCAAATGTCGAGAATTTGCACACTCATCCCATATCTTTCTGATTAGTGGTTATATTTCGGTCAATATTGAGCAAAATCGGACCCTTTACGCGGAAAAGCGAGGTAAATTCCTTTAACCACACAACGCGAAAATGCAGGTTTTAGAGTTATTGTCACTGGCACCAGTTCAAGGATGAAGCAAAAACAATAGTTAGCGCTTTACAAATTACAGGCACCTGTCTCGATTGCCGCGCCAGTGAACTCTGTCATTGTCCCTTAACTAAGCACATCGAGGTTGTTTGGGTGTAAAACGTTGGAGTATACTGGCGCCCTCTAAAGGACTCAGATTGAATGCAATAAAACCAATTATGACTAAAGCACAAAACGTCGACCCAAGTG
The DNA here is from genome assembly GCF_015163535.1 of Vibrio sp. OPT46. Classification (NCBI taxonomy): domain Bacteria; kingdom Pseudomonadati; phylum Pseudomonadota; class Gammaproteobacteria; order Vibrionales; family Vibrionaceae; genus Vibrio; species Vibrio sp. OPT46. Next base: position 43,151 of record NZ_JADDYG010000264.1, read on the forward strand.
AAATTAAGAAATTCGAGGACATGGCTTCTCGATGGTGGGATTTAGAAGGCGAGTTTAAGCCACTTCATCAAATTAACCCACTTCGTTTGAACTATGTACTTGAAAAAGCAAATGGCTTGTTTGGCAAGCGCGCACTTGATGTCGGCTGTGGTGGTGGCATTCTTGCTGAAAGCATGGCAAAAGAAGGCGCTATTGTGACGGGGCTTGATATGGGTAAAGAACCATTAGAAGTCGCGCGACTACATGCATTAGAAACAGGTACTCAACTGACCTACATTCAGAGCACAATAGAAGACCACGCTATAGAAAACGCAGGAACTTACGATGTCGTGACTTGTATGGAGATGCTTGAACACGTTCCAGATCCTCTCTCCGTTATCCGCTCTTGTGCTGCGCTAGTCAAACCCGGTGGTCACGTGTTTTTCTCAACTTTGAACCGAAACATTAAGTCGTACTTATTTGCTATTGTCGGTGCTGAGAAGCTTCTTAAGATTGTTCCTGAAGGCACTCATGAGCACGATAAGTTTATCAAGCCAGCCGAAATGATGAAGATGATAGACCAAACTGACCTGACGGAAATGGGCATTACTGGGCTTCATTACAACCCTCTAAATGATAGCTACAAACTCGGTCGTAATGTAGATGTAAACTACATCGTTCATACTAAAAAATACTGAACGCTATTAAGTTAAAAAATGAGTTTTGTGATTGACAT
>NZ_JADDYG010000264.1:43875-57482 GCF_015163535.1 Vibrio sp. OPT46
TTGACGGAAATGGGCATTACTGGGCTTCATTACAACCCTCTAAATGACAGCTACAAACTCGGTCGTAATGTAGATGTAAACTACATCGTTCATACTAAAAAATACTGAACGCTATTAAGTTAAAAAATGAGTTTTGTGATTGACATTTTTTAAAGAAAATGAATCGGAAGCGGTAGCACAAAGTTGCCGCTTTTTTTGTCTTTTTATGGCTAAAATTCGTGCTCTAGATTCCATTTTGACCAAGCCATTTTTCGTAGATAAAAACGGCCAAAGATCAAGGAAAATATTTTTGCATGCGGTTATTTCTAAACCGATCTCGAAACCGTACTTTTAACCATTCAAGTCTGCCCTTTTCTCATCGGTTAGTGTTCACTTACTGATTTTTTTCATTTTGTCAGTTATCCACAAGTCATCCCCGAACTGTACCTTGATAAATCAGTGTAATAGCACTATCTTGTAACCCGCAAACAAATGAACCCCTATATGTTGTGTTTAAGCGACAATATATAGATAGACTTTGATCACAAAGCCGCCGCAAGCTTTACTCATATTGCACATAAACAAACAAAAATACGGCTTTTATCAGTTTTCTTAGGGAAATAAAGCAGAATGAACCAACAACTTACCGTCACCAAGCGTGATGGCCGTAAAGAAAGTATCGATCTGGATAAAATCCACCGCGTTATCACTTGGGCTGCAGAAGGTCTAGATAATGTTTCGGTTTCTCAAGTAGAACTTCGCGCTCACATCCAGTTTTACGACGGCATCACAACGACAGATATTCACGAGACAATCATCAAGTCTGCGGCAGACCTGATCTCTGAAGAGACTCCGGATTACCAATACCTAGCTGCTCGCCTAGCGGTATTCCATCTGCGTAAAAAAGCGTATGGCCAATACGAGCCACCAACGCTTTATGATCACGTGTCTCGCCTCGTCGATATGGGTAAGTACGATCAACATATTCTAGAAGACTACACAAAAGCAGAACTCGACGAACTTGATGCGTACCTCGACCATAAACGCGACCTAAACTTCTCATACGCGGCAGTTAAGCAGCTAGAGGGTAAGTACTTCGTACAGAACCGTGTTACGGGCCAAATTTACGAAAGTGCTCAGTTCTTATACATCCTTGTAGCAGCGTGCTTATTTGCGAAATATCCAAAAGCGACACGTCTTGATTACATCAAACGTTTCTACGATGCGACATCGACATTTAAGATTTCTCTACCTACGCCAATTATGTCTGGCGTGCGTACCCCTACTCGCCAGTTCAGCTCATGTGTTCTGATCGAGTGTGGAGACAGTCTTGATTCTATTAACGCAACAGCAAGCTCAATTGTTCGTTATGTATCTCAGCGCGCTGGTATTGGTATCAACGCAGGTCGTATCCGTGCATTAGGCTCAGAGATTCGCGGTGGTGAAGCATTCCACACTGGTTGTATTCCGTTCTACAAGTACTTCCAAACAGCAGTAAAATGTTGTTCACAAGGTGGTGTACGTGGTGGCGCAGCTACTGTGTTCTACCCAATGTGGCACGGTGAAGCACGCTCACTAATGGTACTTAAGAACAACCGTGGTGTTGAAGAAAACCGTGTTCGTCACATGGACTACGGTGTTCAGTTAAACAAACTGATGTACCAACGTTTAGTTGAAGGCGGCAATATTACGCTATTCTCACCATCTGATGTACCTGGTCTGTACGACGCATTCTTCGAAAACCAAGAAGAGTTTGAGCGTCTATACGTGAAGTACGAGAACGATCCTTCAATCAAGAAAGAAACGGTTAAAGCGATTGAAATGTTCACTCTGCTAATGCAAGAGCGTGCATCAACGGGTCGTATCTACATCCAGAACGTGGACCACTGTAATACTCACAGCCCATTTGATTCTGAAGTCGCTCCAGTTCGTCAGTCGAACCTATGTTTAGAAATCGCACTGCCAACGAAACCATTAACTAACGTTGAAGATGACTCAGGCGAGATCGCACTGTGTACGCTTTCTGCATTCAACTTAGGTGCTATCAAGTCTCTAGATGATTTCGAAGAGCTATCCGATCTTGTTGTTCGTGCGTTAGATGCACTGCTTGATTACCAAGATTACCCTCTACCAGCGGCATACAAATCGACTATGAACCGTCGTACGCTAGGTGTTGGTGTGATTAACTTTGCTTACTACTTAGCGAAGAATGGCGTGAAATACTCTGACGGTAGCGCGAACGGCCTAACTCACCGTACGTTCGAAGCAATGCAGTACTACCTATTGAAAGCATCTGTAGCACTGGCGAAAGAACAAGGTAAGTGTCCTTCATTCGACGAGACGAACTACGCGAAAGGCTTACTGCCGATTGATACGTATAAGAAAGATATCGACCTAATTTGTGACGAAGCGCTGCACTACGACTGGGACAGCCTACGTAAAGAAATTATGGAGCACGGCCTACGTAACTCAACACTGACTGCACTAATGCCTTCTGAGACTTCTTCTCAGATTTCAAACGCAACTAACGGTATTGAGCCACCACGTGGTTACGTTTCAGTAAAAGCTTCGAAAGACGGTATCCTGAAGCAAGTTGTACCAGAGTTCACAGAACTTAAAGACAGCTATGAACTGCTTTGGAATATCGGTTCGAACGACGGTTATCTGCACCTTGTGGGTATTATGCAGAAGTTTGTTGACCAAGCTATCTCTGCTAATACTAACTACGACCCGTCACGTTACGAGACTGGCAAGGTTCCAATGAAGAAACTACTTCAAGACCTGCTAACAGCGTATAAGTTTGGTGTGAAAACGCTTTACTACCACAACACTCGTGATGGCGCGAAAGATGAACAGAAAGACGCTGTTCAACCACAAGATGACGATTGTGCTGGCGGCGGTTGTAAGATTTAATCTTCCCGTACCTAGCGAACCCGTAAAGACAGACTATCGATAACCTCCCCCTTACGGGGAGGTTTAAAAGGAATTGAGGCATTATGGCTTACAGTACTTTTAACCAAAAAAAGAATGACCAATTGAAGGAACCAATGTTCCTAGGTCAATCAGTAAACGTTGCACGTTACGACCAACAAAAGTTTGAGATTTTCGAAAAACTTATCGAGAAACAACTTTCTTTCTTCTGGCGTCCAGAAGAAGTAGACGTATCTAGCGACCGTATCGATTACAACAAACTGCCAGATCACGAGAAGCACATCTTCATCTCTAACTTGAAGTACCAAACGCTTCTTGACTCTATCCAAGGCCGCAGCCCTAACGTGGCACTGCTGCCGCTTGTGTCTCTACCAGAACTAGAGACTTGGATTGAGACTTGGTCTTTCTCTGAAACGATTCACTCTCGTTCTTACACACACATTATTCGTAACATCGTGAACGACCCTGCTGTAGTGTTTGATGATATCGTTGAGAACGAGCACATTCTGAAGCGTGCAAAAGACATCGCGCACTACTACGACGATTTGATTCAAGCGACGAATGATTACCATCGCTACGGTGAAGGTGAGCATGTCCTTAACGGTGAAACGGTTAAGGTTAGTCTGTACGATCTTAAGAAGAAGCTGTACATCTGTCTGATGTCTGTTAACGCATTAGAAGCTATTCGTTTTTACGTAAGTTTCGCATGTTCTTTCGCTTTCGCAGAACGCGAACTAATGGAAGGTAACGCGAAAATCATCAAGCTGATCGCTCGTGACGAAGCACTTCACTTAAATGGCACGCAGCACATGATCAACCTGCTACGTAACGGTCAAGATGACTTCACTTTCATGCAAATCGCAGAAGAGGCAAAACAGGACTGTTTTGACCTATTCAAAGAAGCGGCTGAGCAAGAAAAAGAGTGGGCAGAGTATCTATTCAAAGATGGCTCTATGATCGGTCTAAACAAAGACATCCTAAGCCAATACGTTGAATACATCACAAATATTCGTATGCAAGCGGTAGGTCTACCAGCAGCGTATCCAGAAGCAACAACTAACCCAATTCCATGGATTAACGCTTGGTTGTCTTCAGATAACGTTCAAGTTGCGCCTCAAGAAGCAGAAATCTCTTCTTACCTTGTGGGTCAAATTGACAATGAAGTTCGCGCAGATGACTTCGAAGGATTCGAGCTGTAATGGCAACACTCAAAATCAACAAACTGATCAGCATTGAATCCAACCCTTCCAATACGATTTTGGAAACAATGGAGCAAGCTGGCCTATTACCAGAATACAACTGCCGTGATGGGCACTGCGGCGCCTGTCGCTGCAAATTGGAGTCTGGTGAAGTGGAGTATGTTGGTTTTGCCATGGCTTACACACAAAGTGATGAAATATTACCTTGTATCTGTAAAGCAAAATCAGATTTGTCACTTAGCGGCGTTAACTACGCGATGAAAGAAAAGCAGCGCGCATAACGTTGACTCGACGGTATAAAATGCAAAAGCCAAGGTAATCACCTTGGCTTTTTTGTCTCTGTGTTTTGTCTCTCAGACTACTGTATAGAGCTTTGGTTATAAAGCACTGCTCGGGAGGTGCATCTCTTTAACTTTCTCTAAAAATGCATAATGCGCAAACATCGGTTTACGTTCTAGGTAGCGACGCAACAAGTCTAGTGCTGCCGTGCTGATCACTTTAACTTGATCATTGCGCTGATACTTTTTCGAGAGTTTATATAATGCTCCCCACTCGCCTGACGGTGTCGATAAAGCGACGGAAAAAACACCCTCTTCAATATGGCCAGTAACGAGTGATAAATCCGTCCCACACTTCTCTCGCGTAGCGCCAGCCAGAGCAAACGTCTCTGCTAATGGATCTCCGCTGTTGGCCATCGCTTGAGTCAGGCTCGGTAGTATCCAACCATGCCCTAGTTGCTTTTCAGCGTTTTCATCGCCGTTTAGCCAGTACGTTAAGTATCCTCCGCTACTTTTTTCGGAGGTCGACACCGTTAGTCCTTTATCGACCAACAACTGGCCGACATTTTCAACCATAGGTAAGTCAATACTAACGGTATTACTCTCAAGGTGTTTATTAATTATCTGTACTAGTTTCAAACGCTGTTCAATCTGATCTGAAGGACCAAAAAGTTTCACTTCAATAAAAGGCAAGTAAGAGCGATACCCTAGCTCATAGCCTTGAGGAAGTTTTAGCTGATCTAGCTTATCTGAAATACCGGATTCAGATAGACCAAACGTGTAGATTCGACTACAACATGAACCTTGAACATCGGGAAACACTCTTCTCAGATCGGGAAGAATTTGCGTCTCTGCCATGAGCTTAAATTCACTTGGTACACCCGGTGTGAAATAAAAAATGGCATCATTAATCAGCATTTTGAAACCGCAAGCAGTGCCTATCGGGTTGTCCAATATCTCTGCCGTTTCTGGCAGCATTGCTTGCTTTAAATTACTGTCCGGCATAGGGATGCCACGTCGAGCATACAAACTTTCTAGATGCTGCAACCACTCTTTGAATAGCACCAGTTTACAATCGGCGGCTCTCGCGGCGGCGGCAGCACTCATGTCATCCGTTGTAGGGCCTAAACCACCATTAACAATAACCACATCGTTGTTAAAGCTGAGCATTAAAAACTCTTCAACCAAACTCGATAGGCTATCACCAACCGTTGAGCGCTTTGTTAAGCCAAATCCATGTTGATAAAACAGGCTAGACAACCATGCCGCATTAGTATCAACAATATCACCGTGGAGGACTTCCTCACCAGTACTAAGCATTGCTATTTTCACAACTGACTCCTGAACGTAAGCACAATCCTATTTTCGTTATAGCGCTTATTTTTCTTTTTATTTGGACAAATCTCGCCGAGGTTTGTTGGGACTAAATAAGGGTCAAGTGTTTAAATGATTGATGTTTTGAGGGATAATTACGAGCCCGAACATACACCATTAACTCGGAGACCTTTGTGTCAAAATCATCCATGTTCAAGACGACTCTAACAGGCCTTTGCTTGGCTTCGTCAGCGCTTGCGCACGCAAGTCACTATGACCTAAGCCGTCATACAGAGTTTTCTTACACACCTGATTGCTTGTCAGGTTACTGCGAAACGACGACTCTGTACACCTTCGAGGCTCAAAATCGCGGTGTTATGTATGAACAGAATAATGATGATTCGCTAAACCTTGACGCAGGGCTTCAGCCTAAACATCTCATCATCCCTCAAGATAAAGACTGGGATTACCTGATGGGTCAAACCTACACCATTCTAGGTCTCAGTATCGCGACCGTAGGCATGATGACTTTTCTTCCAGAAAGTATCACCAAATGGGACGAAGAAGACCGAGACATGAGTAAGTTGGGGCAAAAGTGGAAAGATAATGTCTCTGACGGCCCCGTTTGGGATCGCGATGAACATGTCCTCAACTACATCATGCACCCATATTTTGGCGGCGTTTACTACACGGCAGCACGTCACGCTGGCTATAATGAATTTCAGTCGTTTTTGTACTCCGCAACTATGTCGACGTTCTTTTGGGAGTATGGCGTGGAGGCGTTCGCAGAAGTACCATCTTGGCAGGATATTTTTATCACACCATTCTTTGGTGCTGTTGTTGGTGAAATGATGTTAACGGCTGAGCAAGACATTATTGCAAACGGCGGCGAAGTTATGGGCTCTGAAACCGCAGGTGATGTTTCGCTCTTCTTCTTAAACCCTGTTGGACATATTCATTATTGGGTAACTGATGCATGGGGCGGTAGTGCAGAACTACAATTCAATTCATCACCTTGGTTTGGAAACCAAGATGTTGCAAAATTCGCCATGGACGCAGGCGCAAACTATGACAGTCAATTTTATGGTGTCGAGTTAAAAGTAACCTTCTAATCCTAAGTTGATACTCGGTAAAAAGCAGCCTTACGATGGCTGCTTTTTTGTGCTCTGAACATTGTTTTAATTATTTGCATCACGAATTAGTGTTAAAAATTGACTTTCATCAAACATTACCCGCCCTTAGCACCTACACTAAATAAAAGGATTTATTCCAATAACTTAAGTAGCACGTTTATTCGTACTGCGTCCAAACCTTGATTCCAGGAGGGGACATTATGAACACCGTATTTATTGTTAATTTTGTCGGACAAGCGTCACCCGCCACGATTAAAGAGCTCGCTGCAATCACACACGAAAACGGCGGGAAATGGCTGATCAGCAAAGTAAACTTTATCGAAGACCAAGTTGCAGGTGTCATCAAAGTAGAGCTTCCAAGAGAAAATGCCGACATCGTTAAACAGGCGTTCTCTTCTTGTCAGACTCTTGTTGTTAGGTTCGTCGACTCTGAACCTCATTCATATCGTGAAGACACTATCTTCCAACTTCGTTTAGATGCCAACGATAGAGCGGGTATTGTGAATGAAATTACTCACGTTCTCGATAATCAAGGTATCTCAATTTTAGATATGGATTGTCAGCGTGTATTCATTGCTGGAGGCGGAGGGGTAAGCTCTAGCTTATTCAGCGCTAAAATGGCGATAAAACTACCTAGCGAGCTAGAAATTGAAGACATAGCCAATGAGTTAGAATCTCTGAGTGAAGACACTCGTGTAATTGTAGAAAGCTAACTGCATACCTTTAACGCTTCCCCAATAAAAAGAGCAGCAATTCAGCTGCTCTTTGTCGTTCTAATACTCAATACGTTTTATTTCACTGACCACTGAGACAGTGAACGTTTGAAATCAGAGTAGTCAAATTCATTCAGTTTTTGAATGTCACCATTCGAGCGTTCACAGTAGACCGACGGCATACGTAGACCGTTAAACCAGTTCAGTTTCACCATGGTGTAACCGGCACTATCTAGAATATGCAGACGCTGTCCTATCTCTAGAGGCTGTTCGAAGTTCGCCACGCAGAACTGGTCACCAGCCAAACAAGAGCACGAGCCGATCACATACTCGTGTTCACCATTTTCAGATGCTTCAAGAATTGACGCTGGCTCATTGTAGATCAACGTATCTAAGCGGTGAGCTTCTGTGGCTGAATCGACAATCGCCGTCTTCTTTACGTTCTCAACGATATCAACCACAGTGACCACTAGGTCAGTCGTCTTGGTAATGATCGCTTCGCCCGGTTCTAGGTACATTTGCACGCCGTGTTTTTCAGCAAACGCTTTCAGCGCTAGGCCAAGCTTTTCGATGTCATAACCCGGCCATGTGAAGAACACGCCGCCACCCATGCTTACCCAGTCCAGCTTATCTAGGTACTCGCCAAACTGAGCTGAAATAGCATCGAGTAAACCGATAAACGCATCCACGTCTTTGTTCTCACAGTTCATGTGGAACATTACGCCATCAATACCATCAAAAATTTCCGGTTTGATGTGATCAGCCTGAACACCAAGACGAGAGAATTGACGCGCTGGGTTTGCTAAGTCTTGCCCTGCATAGCTCACACCAGGGTTCAGGCGCAAGCCAATCGATGCTTTACCTTCGACAATATGACGATAAGCCGCTAGCTGTGACTGAGAGTTAAAGATCATCTTGTCAGAGATGTCCGCCACATCGCGAACGTCATCTTCGCTGTAACCCACGCTGTATGCGTGTGTCTCACCACCAAACGTTTCGTAGCCAAGCTTCACTTCAAACGGGCCAGAACTTGTTGTTCCGTCTAGGTAAGGCTTGATGATGTCGAATACACCCCATGTTGAGAAGCACTTCAGTGCTAATACAAGCTTCACACCAGAGATGTCTTTTAGCTGTTTTGCTTTCTCTAGGTTCTCAATCAGCTTGTCTTCATTGATCATGAAGTATGGCGTTTTTAGTTCGTTTTGTTGCATTTTGATACCTTACGTCCCTTCGCCTTAGCAAAGGCACTATAAAATCGAACAAAGCCGACGCAAGTGCATCGGCTTAAACGTACAAATAAGAGTCGCTAAATTCTTACTTCAATTTATGGATAACAGGTTGTCCTGGCTCCAGTTCTTGAACATGCCAATCTAGACCAATAGATGGCATGGTTTCTAGGAATGGGTCTGGATCTAGTTGTTCCATGTTGAACACGCCTTTGTCTGCCCACTTGCCACGGAAGAACTGCAAAGCCGCAGTGATCGCTGGTACGCCAGTGGTGTATGAGATAGCTTGGTGTTCAACATCTTCGTATGCGACTTCGTGATCAGCGTTGTTGTAAATAAATACACTGCGCTCTTTACCATCTTTCTTACCTTGAACCCAAGTACCGATACACGTTAGGCCAGTGTAGCCTGGTGCGAGTGATGTTGGATCTGGTAGTAGTGCTTTTAGCACGTGCAAAGGTTGAACAACCGTACCGTCGTGAAGCGTTAGTGGATCTGGGCTGAGTAGACCGATGTCGCGCATAACATTGAAGTAGTTTAGGTAACGGTCACCAAAGCCCATCCAGAATTCGATGCGTTTCGCCGGGATGAACTCTTGCATAGATCGAACTTCGTCGTGCGCCATTGAGTACACTTTGTGTGAACCACAATTCGGGAATTCAAACTCAAGCATACGTGAGTGACAAGGTACTTGTTTCCACTCGCCGTTTTCCCAGTAGAACGAATCGCCTTGAATCTCAAGCATGTTCGTTTCTGGATCAAAGTTAGTTGCGAACTTCTTACCGTGGTCGCCTGCGTTTACATCCATTACGTCGATAGTATCGATTTCATCGAACAGATACTTCACTGCGTATGCGGCAAACACCGATACTACGCCCGGATCGAAACCAGCACCAAGAATACCTGTAATGCCCGCTTCTTCAAACTTCTCACGGTAACCCCACTGCCAATCGTAAGCTTGAGGTACTTGTTGGCCTTCAGAGCACAAATCAACCGCAACAGATGTATCAAGGTATGACACTTTAGCTTGGTAACATGCTTCCATAATAGACATGTTCACCCAAGGAGGACCTGCGTTGATCACTAAGTCAGGTTGTACTTCTTTAATTAAAGCAACTAAAGAATCTACGTCGTCCGCGTTTACCGCTCGCGCTTCTAATTTCTTAGTTGAATCTTTCAGATTGTTTTTCTTCTGAATCGATTCGATGATTTTCTCACACTTACCTACGGTACGTGATGCGATTGTGATATCACCCAGAACGTCGTTGTTTTGTGCTGCTTTATGTGCAACTACCCAGCCAACGCCGCCTGCACCAATCTGTAGAATTGCCATAGTTTTCCGTTACCTTTGTTAAACTAGCTCTGCCGCTAGCGTATTGATTTTTGAGAGCAAAGATTCAAAGTCCGCCGTCGTCAGACACGGGTTCAAAATCGTAAATTTCAATGCAGTTTTATCGTCGACAATGGTTTCACCCAATACCGCGATACCGCGTGTTAACGCTTCTAAGCGCAACGTTTTGTTCAGTTCATCAAGCTCCGCTGATTCATTTGTCGCGCGGAACAGAACCGTAGATAGTGATGGTTCAGCCAACAACTCAAAGTGTTTGTTATCTCGAATCATGTCCGCCACTTCAAGCGTCTGTTCAAGCAAATGATCATACATATCGCCTAGGGCTTTTGGCCCTACGCTTTGCATCGTCATAAACACTTTGAGCGCATCAAAACGCTTAGTTGTCGCAATAGACTTATCCACCAAGTTCGGTAGTTCGTCGTGTTCGCGGTTCAAATAGTCTGCATGGTGAAGCAGGAATTTAAAGTTAGACTTGTCATTTACCAATAGCGCACCACAACTGATGGTTTGGTAAAACAGCTTATGGAAGTCTACGCTGATGGAATGTGCACGCTCACAACCTTTCAGACGCGCTTTTTGGCTACTTAGAATCAGAGCTCCACCGTATGCACCGTCGACGTGCATCCACATGTCATGTTTCGCTGCGATATCGGCGATAAAGTCTAAGTCATCAATAGCACCGTGGTCCGTTGTACCCGCTGTACCAACAATGGCAAATGGGATCAAACCTTCTGCTTTGGCCTGATTGAGAACTTCGTCTAACTTAGTGACATCCATCGTTCCATCGGCATTAGCATCGACGGTCATGACCGCTTTTTCACCCAATCCCATCCAAGACGCTGATTTTTGAACCGTGAAGTGGGATTTTTTCGAACATACAATACGTAGCTTGTCTGCGTATTCAGGAAGGCCAAGCTTTTGAATTGAGTGTGCACTGAGTTTGTCAGCAATCCAATCTCGCGCAAGCATCAAACCCATTTGGTTACTTTGCGTGCCGCCGCTCGTGAAGATACCGTCCGCTTTTTCACCTAACTCATATTTATCGCATAGCCAGTTCACAACTTTCTGTTCAACATAAGTCGCTGATGAAGCTTGATCCCATGAGTCCATCGACTGGTTCAAAGCCGCAATCATTGCCTCTGCCGCAATCGCTGGCATCAACGGTGGAGTATGCAGGTGAGCAATACAATCTGGATGTTGAGTAAAAATTGCGTTTTTCGCGACCAGATCAGCAGCATCGTCGATAACGGATTTAAGAGGCGCATTTCCATTATCAAGATCAACGTCGTGAATCGCTGCTTCCAATGCTTTTGGATCCATACCTGAATACGGTGCAGTCACTTGTTCAAACACTGACTTCATTGCCGTAGTAGTGTGATTCATCACCGAAGCAAATTCATTGCTGCCCATCTCTCCAGTGTGGATGAAATGCTTCTTCCATTCATCTTGTGGCTGAGTTTCGATGTGACTACCGCCAGCGGCTAAAATCGCGTCTTCAAATACACGTAAAGCAAAGTCGATTTGTTCAAACGAGATGATAAGAGGAGGAAGGAAACGAATTACTGCGCCTTCGCGTCCACCTTTCTCAACGATCAAGCCACGCTCGAGTGCTGCGCGTTGAATAGACAGTGTGAGTTCACTATCCGCTTGAGGTTCACCAAATTTATTGAGTTCACCGTTTGGAGTTTTAATCTCAACGCCTAGCATCAAACCTTTCCCACGAACCTCTGCGATACAGTTCACACGCTTTTGAATACTCTCAAGGCCGTAACGCAGGTACTGACCCGCAATATTGGCATGCTCAACAAGGTTATCACGCTGGATAATTTCTAATGCTTTCGCACCAGAGACCATAGCTAGCTGGTTACCACGAAATGTACCTGTGTGCTCGCCCGGCTTCCATGTATCATGTTGCTTGTTGATAACCAATAGCGACATTGGTAAGCCACCACCAATTGCTTTTGATAAACACAGAATATCTGGAACAATGCCCGACTCTTCGAACGCGAAATTGTAGCCAGTTTTACCAACACCACACTGGATCTCATCGAAGATCAGTAAGATACCGTGCTGATCACAAATACGACGTAACTCTCGTAGCCAGAATGCTGGCGCAGGAACAACACCACCCTCACCTTGCACTGGCTCCACGATAATCGCGGCAGGCTTCATAATGCCTGACTCATCATCGTTTAAAAGACGATCGATATAGCGAATACTTGCTTTCGCACCTTCATCACCGCTAAGCCCAAAAGGACAACGCAGGTTGTATGGGAAAGGCATAAAGTGCACATCCGACATCAAACCAGTTCGACGCGCTTTCGTGCCTAAGTTACCCATCATCCCCATCGTACCATTAGTCATACCATGGTATGCGCCACGGAAGGCAAACATAGTGTTGCGACCGGTAGTCTGTTTCGCGAGCTTGATAGCAGCTTCAACCGCATCAGCTCCAGACGGGCCACAAAATTGGATAACGCTGTTCTCGCTTAACTCTTGAGGAAGAAAAGACTTAACAGATTGAATAAACGTCGTTTTTGCTGATGTTGCAATATCTAGCGTCTGATATGGCAGTCCTGAATCTAATTGCTCTTTCAGCGCTTGGTTTATTTCAGGATGGTTATACCCCAAAGCTAGAGTGCCTGCCCCCGCAAGGCAGTCTAGAAAGATCTGTCCACGCGTATCTTCAACCAAGCACCCAAAGGCTTGTTTAATTGCGATCGGCAAACGACGTGGATAAGAACGTACTTCAGATTCATGCTCAGCCTGATCAATCAATACTTGATCTGGCGTTAAGTCATACGTTCCCTCAACGATAGGAACCTGAGACGAAAAAATGTTTGCGATATTGCTATCGACTTCAAAGGCAGTGCTCATACTACATAATCCCTTGAATTATAATAATTCTGTATCCTGTATTAATAATCATTAGAATGAAATTACAGGAGGTGTGAATACCCCTCCGCATTTGTCAGTGCATAAATGACAAATACAGATCATCCGCCACGATACTCGCGACTTTATATGTAAAAGGGATTAATCAAGGTTCTGTAATGCACCCGTTTTGTAAAACAGGACATTTCGGCAGTATGAAGCTGATTAGTGTGTGTTTATTCAAAGGTTTCAATGTTGGGTTTCCCATTAATATGCCGCGTTTACAGCATTAGTATCCCGTCTATCGACAAAAGGCTTTGCCGATACCTACCCTACGCAGTGTCACAATCAGCTTGAATGGTCACTACGCGTATCCCCCAGAGATCAAACGTTGTTAATTACGCTCCGAGATTGCGCGCGAATTTATCACAAAATAAAATCTTCTGGCAACGATTTTTCATATTAGTAACAGTGATGTAAATCACAACAAAACATACCCCATCGTAACTCGCATGTTCATATTCATGAGCTATGCTTTTCTGCTTCTCTCAAACAGCTGTTATTTAAACAAATATTCTTGAGATATCATCACCTCATCCAACAGAGGTT
>NZ_JADDYG010000264.1:57492-59854 GCF_015163535.1 Vibrio sp. OPT46
TGCAACTCACATGTTCATATTCATGAGCTATGCTTTTCTGCTTCTCTCAAACAGCTGTTATTTAAACAAATATTCTTGAGATATCATCACCTCATCCAACAGAGGTTTAAGGTTGTGCTGCTTAATCGTAAAACATTCCTTTCTATATCCGGAACATTTAAAAAGATAGCATTCTCGTCACAGCTTTGCCTGGAGCAAGAGTGGTTATTCTCCACAAGTGATGGTTTAAACATAGACTAGTAGGAATGGCTAAGATGCATTGCAATGGCAGAATGAACAATCACTTGAGTCAATGAGACAAAGGGTTCGTTACTTAACGAAGTCTGTGACAGAAAAGAAGTTTGAGATTTTCAAAAAATACGAAAAAGGCCTAACATTTTCATGTTAGGCCTTAAATCTGGAGCGACACACGAGGTTCGAACTCGTGACCTCAACCTTGGCAAGGTTGCGCTCTACCAACTGAGCTAGTGTCGCATTTAATATGAGATGGTGCCCCGGGCCGGACTTGAACCGGCACAACGCGAACGTCGAGGGATTTTAAATCCCTTGTGTCTACCAATTCCACCACCAGGGCACACAAATATTCTTTGTGATGCCTTTACAGAAAAGTAAAACACCATCTGATACCGCTAAATGCCATATCAATAAAATTTGGAGCGACACACGAGGTTCGAACTCGTGACCTCAACCTTGGCAAGGTTGCGCTCTACCAACTGAGCTAGTGTCGCATTTATTCTCGAAAGCCATTCACTCTCAAAAGAATAATGGAGGCGCCTCCCGGAGTCGAACCGAGGTCCACGGATTTGCAATCCGCTGCATAGCCACTCTGCCAAGGCGCCTCATTTGTGAATAAAGCTAAGCTTTTTCACCACCCTTTCGAGCCGTGCTCTCTTGGGTACGGGATGCATTCTACGGATTCGAGCGATCGAGTCAACACTATTTTTATTTTTTTAAATCGTTTGACTAGAATTTGTGCGAAAGGCGATGGATTGCTTAGTTTTAATACTAAAAATCGCTTAAATACACTTGTTTATCATAAAACTTTGGCTACGCCTTACACTGCTGGCCGTGCGTTGCGTGCATTGAAGTATTAATAATCAGAAGACTCGCCTCTCTAAGACTCTCCAAGGACAAAAACAAGACTTAGATCACAAATAGAACTCTATCGAAGCAAAAGCCCCAGATACAAATTGCAAACATGGCCGTTAGCAAGCATTGAAAAGCGAGAGAAGCCAAAAAATGCTGTAGATTGTCTTAGTACAAAAAAGCAGGCTATTAAGCCTGCTTTCTAACATCAGAATTTAATGGTGCTCTTCATTCAACAGATCGTCTTTCGCAGCAGCCAAATATTGAATCATTGACCAATATGTCAAGAAAGTTGCCACATACAAGGCCGCAAAGCCTAGCCAAACCATCCATTCATCGTAACGCCATATCAACACCCATAAGGCGAACATTTGCGAAACAGTTTTTACTTTGCCAACCCAAGATACCGCAACACTCGCTCGCTTACCGATTTCAGCCATCCATTCTCGCAATGCTGAGATAATGATTTCTCGCGCAATCATCGTTACCGCAGGAATGGTCACCCAAATTGAATGATAATGTTCCGTGATTAGAATCAATGCCGTTGCCACTAGCACTTTATCAGCGACAGGATCAATAAACGCGCCAAAACGAGAAGTTTGGCCAAGTTTACGGGCCAACATACCGTCAAGCCAGTCGGTAAAACCCGCTACCCAAAACACCATTGCTGCTGCAAACGGTGCCCATGAATAAGGTAGATAAAAGACAACCACAAAAACAGGGATTAGGAACAGTCTAAGAAGAGACAGAATGTTCGGGATATTCAAACGCATTTTATTATTCTCTTACACATTGCGGCTTAATGTTGCGCGATTTTCCTTATTGTTTCAATGCTTGGAAAATAATTTCTGCTAAAGAGTGACTTATTCCCGGTACTTTGGCGATTTCTTCGACACTTGCACGTTTAAGTTCTTGTAACCCACCCATGTACTTGAGTAACGCCTGACGTCGTTTAGGGCCGATTCCCTCAATCCCTTCGAGTGCACTCGTACGTCTGGTTTTACCTCGCTTAGCACGGTGCCCCGCTATAGCATGGTTATGGCTTTCATCACGAATATGTTGGATAAGGTGCAGCGCAGGAGCATCGCTTGGTAAATGAAACTCCTCCCCATCGACTGTAATCAGCGTTTCTAAACCTGGTTTGCGAGTAACGCCTTTTGCAATACCAATCATGATGGGACGCTTTGGCCAATCCCCCCAATATTGCGAAATGATGTCATGCGCACGATTTAACTGACCTTTACCGCCATCGATAAAGATGATGTCGGGAATTTTC
>NZ_JADDYG010000264.1:59864-68838 GCF_015163535.1 Vibrio sp. OPT46
CTTGGTAAATGAAACTCGTCCCCATCGACTGTAATCAGCGTTTCTAAACCTGGTTTGCGAGTAACGCCTTTTGCAATACCAATCATGATAGGACGCTTTGGCCAATCCCCCCAGTACTGCGAAATGATGTCATGCGCACGATTTAACTGACCTTTACCGCCATCGATAAAGATGATGTCGGGAATTTTCTCTACGTCCAATTGCTTCGAATAACGGCGCTCCAACGCTTGTCCCATTGCTGCGTAATCATCACCACCGGTAATCCCAGTAATGTTGTAGCGACGATACTCTTGCTTTACGGGGCCTTCGTTGTTGAACACCACGCATGACGCAATCGTGCTTTCCCCCATCGTATGGGAGATATCAAAACATTCCATTCGAGCTATAGACTCCAACTTCAATGTTTCGCGAAGCGCATGAAAACGCTGATTAATCGTCATCTTGTGATTGATTTTGGTGGTAATCGCCGTTAGTGCATTCGTGTTCGAAAGCTTGAGATACCTTGCTCGAGAGCCAGTTGGCGACGTATGAAAATGAACCTTACGGCCTGCCACTTCACTTAACGCTTTCTGTATTGGCGCAATATCTTCTGCCAACTCTTGATTCAAAATAATACGAGAAGGAATTGTACGTGCTTCGTTATGGCTCAAATAATATTGAGTCAGAAAACTATCGAACACTTCCTGCTGGCTTGTATTTTGTGGGATTTTCGGAAAATGGCTACGGCTACCAAGCACTTTGCCTTGGCGTATCATCAGGATATGGATACACGCGATACCATTCTCCTGAGCAAACCCGAGTACATCCATATCATCCATGCTGTCTTCTGAGACGTACTGCTGCTCTTGAACACGCCTAATCGCTTGGATTTGATCGCGAAATTTAGCGGCATCTTCAAAGCGCAATTGCTGACTGGCAACTTCCATTTTCTCGATCAGTTGTTTGAGTACTTGCTGATCTTTGCCTTGCAAAAACATGCGCACAAAGCCAACCAACTCTGCATATTCTTCATCAGAAATGATGGTATTAACGCATGGTCCTGCACAACGACCAATTTGGTACATCAAACATGGGCGCGTTCGGTTGGAATAGACAGTGTCTTCACACTGGCGCACAGGAAATATCTTTTGCAGCAAATGCAATGTTTCTCTTACTGCACCAGAATCTGGGTAGGGGCCAAAATATTCACCTTTGCGCTTCTTGGCGCCACGGTGGATAGAAAGCCGTGGGTGCTTATGACCGCTAATAAAGATATAAGGGTAAGACTTATCATCTCGCAGCAACACATTGTATTTCGGCAAATACTGCTTGATGTAGTTATGCTCTAAGATCAGCGCTTCTGTCTCAGTGTGAGTCACCGTGACGTCTATTTTGGCGATATTACTGACAAGCGCGCGAGTTTTCTCACTGTCTACTTTTTTCCGAAAGTAGCTTGAAAGGCGCTTTTTAAGGTCTTTGGCTTTACCTACGTAGATTACAACAGCTTCGGCGTTGTACATTCTGTAAACGCCGGGCTGATTAGTTACTGTCTTGAGAAAGGAAGCCGAATCGAAGGGAGGATTCACGCTAAAGGGTCTCGGTGTCCAGCATTCCGTGGCGAATCGCTAAGTGAGTTAACTCAACGTCACCATTAATGTCCAATTTACTAAAGAGTCGGTAGCGATAGCTGTTGACTGTCTTTGGACTTAAATTAAGTTGCTCAGAAATATCCGTTACCTTTTGGCCTTTGGTGATCATAAGCATGATCTGCAATTCACGCTCGGATAAGTCTTTAAAAGGGTTCTCAGAGGCTGGAGAAAATTGACTCAATGCCATCTGCTGCGCAATCTCTGGCGAGATGTAACGCTGCCCACTATTAACTACACGAATCGCATTCACCATTTCGTCAGGGCCAGCACCTTTGGTTAAATAACCAGACGCACCTGCCTGCATCACCTTGGTTGGAAACGGGTTTTCTGTATGAACGGTAAGTACGATGATTTTCACATCAGGATTCACGCGAAGAATTTTTTTAGTGGCTTCCAAGCCGCCAATTCCTGGCATGTTCATGTCCATTAAGACGACGTCAGCATGATTACTGCGACACCATTTTACTGCATCTTCACCGCTGTCAGCTTCTCCTGCTACGTTCATTCCACGGACGTCTTCAATAATACGTCGTATCCCTGTGCGAACCAGCTCGTGATCATCTACAAGGAAAACATTTATCAAACTTGTATCTCCACACTTTGTATTGGTTCTGCACCCACATAACCATTATTTGTTAAATGTGGATATCAGTATGACTGCCTATATACTAACGTAATCGACAAAAAATTGCTTTCTATGAATATGTGCTGAAACGCAAACTTTAGCAAGAACTTATTCATAAACCACTCTATTATTTTAGAGCGTGATGAGCAGAACCGAAATCTAAGAAAAGACAATTAACAACATTAAGTACAATAAATCAAGTAACTAGGTTTCATATTGCCCAGAGAAACACGCTATAACTTAAAATGACACTGTCCCTCTTGCACCAAAGACTAACTTGTAATCACTAACTCCAGCAAAAATTGAGGCGCTTTCTTTACTGGTTATTTTTACAGTTCTTAGTGTTAAACTAACGTTCTTCAAGTTTTCTAAGGTTTCTCACATTTGAATATCCAACAAGGCTTTCTGCTTACTCGACAGGCACGAGACATCAAAGGTCAAACTCAAATCGAGTTGTGGCTTTCGACAGAAGCAGGTCCTACTCAGTTACTTATTAATGGTGAGAAGCCAGTATTTTTCATCGCTCAGAAACACTCAGAGCAAGCAAAGACACTCGCACGAGAAAAAAACATATTCGTCGACATCCGCCTTTTGGATCTCAAAACGTTTGAACATACGCCTCTTGCTGCCTGCTATACCAATGTAACCAGAGACGCTCTCGCACTCAAAGACACATTCGCTCAAAAAGATATCACTACGTACGAAAGTGATATTCGCCTCGCCGATCGCTACCTAATGGAGCGTTTTATCAAAGGCAGTATCGAGTTTACAGGCAATGTGACTCGCACCAATGGCTACCAACGCGTCCAGAGCGCAAAATGCCGTGCGGGGCAATATGAGCCGAAGTTAAACGTTGTCTCGTTAGATCTAGAATGCTCTGAGAAAGGCATTCTTTACTCAATCGGATTAGACAGCGTCATGGATTCCCGCGTTATCATGATCGGAGAAGCAGAACCTTCGGAGACACCGATACAATGGGTTAAGGATGAAAAAGCGCTTCTAGAAGCACTCATCGTTTGGTTTAAACAGTTCGACCCCGATGTCATTGTCGGTTGGAACGTCATTGATTTTGACTTTCGTCTGCTACACAAACGAGCAGAATGGCACAACATGAAGCTAATGCTTGGTAGAGCAGACCAAGCCAGCTTTTTCAGAAGTTCATCTCAAAGCCAACAAGGGTTTATTTCCATTCCAGGGCGAGTTGTAATGGACGGTATCGATACGTTAAAAACGGCGACTTATCACTTTCGGTCTTGGTCATTAGAGTCTGTATCTCAAGAACTCTTAGGGGAAGGGAAAGAAATCCACAACGTTCATGACCGCATGGATGAGATCAATCGTATGTACCGCTCCGACAAACCATCGCTGGCTAAATATAATTTACAAGACTGCGTGTTAGTGAATAAGATTTTCAATCACACTCACCTGCTTGACTTTGCAATAGAGCGCTCTCGTCTCACTGGTGTCGAACTGGATCGTGTCGGCGGTTCGGTTGCAGCATTCACAAACCTATACATGCCTCAGATACACCGAGCAGGCTACGTTGCCCCAAACCTACACCCTGAAAGTTGGATTGCGAGCCCAGGCGGTTACGTGATGGACTCCATCCCTAACCTATATGATTCTGTTTTAGTATTGGATTTTAAGAGTCTATATCCATCGATTATTCGCTCTTTCTTGATTGATCCTATGGGTTTAGTTGAGGGGTTATTGCTCGATATTGGAAAAGAAGAAAATCAGGCTGTACCTGGCTTTCGCGGTGGGCAGTTCCATCGTACGAAACACTTTTTACCAGAAATGATTGAAAAGCTTTGGGCAGCACGTGATGTTGCAAAGAAGAACAATGAAAAAGCTTTTTCTCAGGCAATCAAAATCATCATGAACTCCTTTTATGGCGTACTGGGCTCATCGGGATGTCGTTTCTTTGATACTCGGTTAGCTTCTAGTATTACCATGCGCGGACATGAAATCATGAAGCAAACTAAGGTGCTGATCGAGGAGCAAGGATATCAAGTGATTTACGGCGATACGGATTCCACATTCGTGTCGTTGAATCGACCATACAGTCAAGTAGAAGCTGACGCTGTTGGAAATCAATTAGTTGATTACATCAACTCTTGGTGGCAAGAACACCTGCGTTCTGAGTACAACCTAACATCTATGTTGGAAATCGAGTATGAAACACATTATCGCAGATTCCTTATGCCAACGATTCGTGGCGCAGAAACTGGCTCGAAAAAGCGCTATGCGGGTTTAATCGGTGAAGGAAAGCAAGAACGGATTGTATTTAAAGGGTTAGAAAGTGCCCGTACTGACTGGACCTCGTTAGCACAGAAATTTCAAAATACACTCTATAACATGATTTTCCATGGTGAAGATCCAAGCGACTATGTCCGAGAGATGGTTGAGAAAACTAACAACGGTGAATTTGATGAACAGTTGGTGTATCAAAAGCGACTGCGAAGAAAACTGCATGAGTATCAGAAGAACGTCCCGCCACAAGTGCGTGCAGCTCGTTTAGCCGATGAGATAAATGCCAAGCTTGGCCGCCCATTACAGTATCAAAACAAAGGGCGAATTGAATACATTATTACCGTGAACGGCCCTGAACCTTATGAGTACCTCAATAGCCCGATTGATTATCAACATTACATTGATAAACAACTCAAACCCGTTGCGGATGCGATTCTCCCTTTCATTGGGACGGACTTTGACAGGCTTTCAGCGCCACAAATGGGGTTGTTTTAGCCGATACGAAACTCTGTTTTCTGGTACTGTTTGACTAACCAATCACCAAACGCATCAATTAGCCCGATAACAGAACGCTTGGGAATACCCCGGCCAGAAAGTAAAATTTCTAGCCGCTCGATCTCAAGCTGCTTTTCAGGATGATAAGTTAAGAATACCTTGCCACATTGTATAGGGTCATCAAACCAACGTTTATCTCGATACATCACCAAAGAGTATGACGCTCTTAGTAACTTTTTTGCAATCACGCGCTGGGCGGCCACCTGCTCTTCTATCGTCTTCGCTTGTACGATTTTTTTGCGATACACCGTAATCCAATCTTCCACATCCATATTCCAGTGCTTAGCAATTTCCCAACTTGGGACGTAATCACCGAAGCAGTCTGCTAGATCATCACCATAAACACAGACACAGCAATGCTTAAGCATAAAGCCCCAAGTAAAAATACTATCTAAATTAGCCACTTCGCTCACTAAGGCTGTACGGACCGATACACCATTAACGTGAGGGTAACTCTGCTGCGCACGCCACTTAATTGTGTTGAGCAAAGTCGCGCGATTGTGCTCAAAGGATGATTGAGTAACGACAACCAAGTCTAAGTTCGACTTCCCAACGATCGCTGTTTTGCGAGCAACACTACCGTATACATAAACGCTGTGTAAGTTTTGCCCCAGTCCACCTTTGAGACAAGCGGTGACTTCCCTAATTAAAGGCGCAAACTCTGGTTGAAATGGTTGTTTAGGATCGATAACAGGCAGAGACATGACTTAAAACGTGTTCTCAGATGGTTCAAGAAGTTGGACTATATGTTCTCTTAGCCGACTCACTGAATCAAGTCCATTCAGGTGTTTAGTCATGGGAGTAACAACAAATTTCTGCAATGAATTTTAATGCTAGGCGGCTAACTTAGCGCTATAATCACCGAGTTTTGCTTAATAAGTATGAATAGGAATATACAATGCCAAAGGCAAGTGAAATCAAAAAAGGCTTCGCAATCGAGTCTAATGGTAAAACTCTTCTAGTTAAAGACATCGAAGTAACGACTCCTGGCGGTCGTGGCGGCGCTAAAATCTACAAAATGCGTTGTACAGATCTAAACACGGGCGCACGTGTAGATGAGCGTTACAAGTCTGATGACGTTGTTGAAACGGTAGAAATGAACAAACGTGCAGTTGTGTACTCATACGCTGACGGAGATGAGCACATCTTCATGGATAACGAAGACTACTCACAATACACATTCAAGCACAATGAAGTTGAAGACGACATGCTGTTCATCAACGAAGATACACAAGGTATCCACATTATCCTTGTTAACGGTGCTGCAGTGGGTATTGAACTACCATCTTCTGTTGAGCTAGTGATTGAAGAAACTGACCCTTCAATCAAAGGTGCTTCTGCATCTGCTCGTACTAAACCAGCACGCTTCGCTTCAGGTCTTGTCATCCAGGTTCCTGAGTACATTGCAACTGGTGACCGTGTTATCATTAACACAGCTGAACGTAAATACATGAGCCGAGCATAAGCATGTCTGATTTGATTTCTTACGACGACGTCATCGACGCAGCGTACGACATTTTCCTTGAGATGGCTCCAGATAACCTAGAGCCTGCTGACGTGATTCTGTTTACTGCGCAATTTGAAGATCGTGGTGCCGCAGAACTTGTTGAAACCGGTGATGACTGGGTTGAACATGTTGGCTTCGAGATCGACAAAGAAGTATATGCAGAGGTTCGTATCGGCCTAGTAAATGAGGAAAATGACGTTCTTGATGACGTATTTGCTCGTATGCTAATCAGCCGAGACCCTGAACATAAGTTCTGCCATATGCTTTGGAAACGCGATTAACGTTTCTTCATCATGAACAAAGATACCAGCCTAGTGCTGGTATTTTTTTATCTGCTGTTTTTGTTTAGCTGAGATATTTGTTTATCCAAAACACCCTGCTCTATATCGGCTTTAGATCCTTTTGTTATGTAACAGATAAGAAAAAGGCTTGCCGAATTGGCAAGCCTTTCTGATGTTTTGCTATCGATTAACGATGCTTGTTGCGTGCGCCTTGGTCACCAGCAGTCTTCTTCGGCTTACGACGAGAAGGGTTGTTGCTGCGACCTTTTGGTGTGTTAACACGCTCTTCATGGCGCTTAACTGCGCGACGAATTTTTTGGCTGCGTGCACGCTCACGTTTGCGTGACGTGTTGTCTTTGTTCAGATCAAGCATGGTTTCTTTCTCTGGACGAAGCTCTACAAGCTCACGCAAGTAGTTTACTTCTTTCAGGTCAAGCTCCATCCAACCGCCACGAGGCAGTTTCTTGTCTAAGAAGATGTCGCCGTAACGAACACGTTTCAGACGGCTAACGGTACACTCTTGCGATTCCCATAGTCGACGAACTTCGCGGTTACGACCTTCATTGATAACAACGTAAAACGTGTGGTTCATGCCTTCACCACCCGCGTAAACAACATCTTCAAAGCGAGCTAAACCGTCTTCCAGTTCAACACCTTTTACTAGATTACGAACTTTCTGTTCAGTTACTTCACCGAACACACGTACTAAGTATTCACGTTCAACTTGGCGGCTTGGGTGCATTAAGCGGTTCGCCAGTTCACCATCCGTTGTGAAAAGTAGAAGACCAGAAGTGTTCGCATCCAGACGACCAACTGAAATCCAACGAGAGCCACGAATTTTTGGCAGACGATCAAAAACAGTACGACGACCTTCTGGATCGTGACGAGTACACAGTTCACCCTCAGGTTTGTAGTACGCAAGTACACGACAAATCACTTCTTCTTGAATCTTTGCAGAGACAATGTGACCATCGATACGAACTACGCTGCTCTCGTCTTCAAGTCTTTCACCAAGCTTAGCGACTACACCGTTCACGCTAACGCGACCAGATTTAATTAACGATTCAATCTCACGACGAGAACCGTGACCAGCACGTGCTAATACTTTTTGTAACTTTTCGCTCATTTATCTACCTATGTGTCGTCTTCACAGACGTCTAGACCAGGATTGGTCTGTATTTTGCTATTTACCCATTTCAGTGGGATTTTTCGGTCGGACATTATACGTAACTTTCTTAGTTAATGTAAGCTAAATCGGCGCCATTCTCCACACCAAAATTCACTTCAAAAATGACCGAAATATTTGTCCTATTCTGCAACTTTTTTACTACTTAAAGCAGGCATTGCTCAACGAGAATCCCACTAATATCGGTCTTCCTGAACCACTTTAACCACGCGGTACCTGATAAAATTGTCAGGGTTACAACAATAACCACTTGGGGTGTGTTTACTGTTCGTATTGCTAGAAAGCAACGAAAAATAAGCCGTCCCTGTTTGCTGCTAAGTAATACCAATCACCGCAGACAATGAGCGCTCATAGCAAAGCAAGGTCGTGGGTAACAAGACAAAAATTGTCTTTAAGTCATTAGTTCACATCAAAAATAACACTAATGCTATCGTGTACTCTGACTTACTAGGTTCGCTCTGCACTCTCGGCGATTGGCATAAATCAGACAAAAAGGAATAGAACAATGTCTATGCTAAATCTCGACCTAAATTGGATTTTTGGGACATCTCAAGATGACGATATGACAGGCACAAAAGGCTCTGAAACAACCGATATTTTCTTCGGCTTCTGTGGTGATGATAAGTTTGTAGGATACGGAGGTAATGATATTGTCTTCGGTGGCTGGGGAGACGATACCTTGCTTGGTGGCCGAGGTAACGACTTTGTTTCTGGCGGCTTTGGAAACGATTTCCTATCCGGCGGATTAGGAAACGACAAACTCTTTGGTGGCTGTGGCGACGACACAATTTTTGATTATTCAGGCAACAACTACTTGAGTGGTGGCTGGGGTAACGACACACTCGTTGTTGGTGATGGTGAATCAGTACTGAGCGGTGGCTGTGGAGACGACACCTTCGTGCTTACAAACCGCCTGGCTATTGGTGTACCTGATCAGCC
>NZ_JADDYG010000265.1:0-340 GCF_015163535.1 Vibrio sp. OPT46
TTGTCGGTTGCTGTGTCCGAATACACGATTGATTGAGGGGTACTCCGAGCACGACTTTACGATTGCCATGATCAAAAAAGCGGAGTCCGTTTCCTGACTCCGCTTTATAAATTCTTAAGCCTTATTGGTTTTTGTATTGTGAGATTTCACAGTTACCTGTGTATCTATCAACCTTGAATGAGAACGCGGCTGAATGGTATTCCCTCCCATCACTCCATATTGTTTCTCCGAAGATTTTACACAGATCCAAATCACTGATTGAACCGAACTCTTTTACGTGCCTAACTACTGACAAAAACTTGGCTTTGGTAGCATTAGGACATTCCCTGTTACTTAATCG
>NZ_JADDYG010000266.1:0-509 GCF_015163535.1 Vibrio sp. OPT46
ACGCTTGCTGCTCAGTTATATGGTGAGATGAAGTCATTCTTTCCTAATAATGCGGTTGAGTATTTTGTTTCTTACTACGATTACTACCAACCTGAAGCGTACGTTCCGACCACGGATACCTTTATAGAGAAAGACGCTTCAGTTAACGCGCATATAGAACAAATGCGTTTGTCTGCTACAAAAGCACTACTAGAACGTAAAGATGCCATTATTGTTGCATCGGTATCGGCTATCTATGGCTTGGGTGATCCTGAATCGTATCTACAAATGATGCTGCACCTACGTCGCGGTGATGTGATTGACCAGCGCGATATGCTACGCCGTCTTGCAGAGCTGCAATACTCACGCAATGACGTTGCATTTGAGCGTGGCCAATTCCGTGTTCGAGGTGAAGTGATTGACATCTTCCCAGCCGAATCAGACCAAGACGCTGTGCGCGTTGAGATGTTTGACGATGAGGTGGATTGCATCAGTGTGTTCGATCCATTGACAGGCGTGGTGAAACAACG
>NZ_JADDYG010000267.1:0-829 GCF_015163535.1 Vibrio sp. OPT46
TCCAATGCCCTAGCCAATTCGGAGGCGTTACTTCAACCAAAATCGGATATCAGCTCATTTACTGAATCTCTATCCCTTCAAGTAACGGCCATTTCAACAGAGTCGACTATTGATGGCTTAGCACCTCTTAATGAAAGCGCCGAGAGCCAATCTGCAACCATTGCCATTAAGCTAAAAGGCGTGGTCGATGAACCAATTGTTCTAGATGGTGGACAGGGGAATTGGCAATATGATCAAGCGACTAAAGTAATTAGTAATCTCTCTACGTTAGACGAAGATAATCTGATACAACTGGATTTTATCATCCAGACATCAGACGACGATCTATCAGAAGAAATTAATATCTTGCTTCAGAACATCCCTTTGGGAACACAACTGACAGATGTAAATGGTGACCCTATTGTTCTTCCAATTGCTTACGTGGACCCAATAACGGGGCCAGTTTATCAGGTCTCAAACGCTGTTCTTGAAAACACTTACCTCAAAACAGAGCAAGATTTTAGTGGAACACTGAGCATGGATGTTATCGTCGTTTCAACAGAGCCGGATGGTGATTCTGCTGAAACCCCTCTTAAAGTGGAAATGGAAATCTCACCTATTGTTGATCAAACTGACGGTCAAGAATTACAAAGCAATGGTATTGAGGACAATTTCATCACACTAAATCTTGAGCCTGTCGTTAATCAAGATATAGATTCTAGTGAGTCCTTGACAGGATACACCATTGTATCCATTCCAGATGGCTTAACGCTTTACTTTGATGGTAATGCAGTAGAGGAAAGTAACTTACCGTTAGAACTCAATGAACTACTTGATGGTAGCTCGGCAA
>NZ_JADDYG010000026.1:0-555 GCF_015163535.1 Vibrio sp. OPT46
TTTTTTTTATTGTCTTAATCGAGGTTCATTGTCTTCAAAAGCCTGTTTACAGCATAGTAGATGTAAAGCCCTAGTTGACTCCCTAAAAAGAACCACCACCAGACCAAGTACAAATCAATTACATCGAATTTACCAAACAATACCTGCTCGAAATCTAACATTGATTCTGTAAGTGGTCTTTGTGCACCCGGCAAGCCTAGCCTATCAAATGGTACATCACTAAACTCAAGATAACTTAGTAACCAAACGGGCATATATAGAAACACTTCTGTATCAGCAATTGAAACTGCTATAGCACGTAGATACTCATATCCTTTGTATAGTATTAGAAGGCCACCAAGGCCGATTAGATAGTGATTGGGTTTAAGGAGTTTCTCTGTTACGTATGATAAAGGGATTAGGACCGTCCTTACGAGCTTGCCCATTACGTAGTGAACGACTCCTGTAGTTACATAAAAAAGTAGAGCCGGAGTACGAAGAATTCCAAAGAAGATAGCAAGAAGTAGGTTCATAGGGCATACCTTAAGCTTAGTCTATAATATATTATAGTTTGGT
>NZ_JADDYG010000002.1:0-461 GCF_015163535.1 Vibrio sp. OPT46
CTGTAGTCTTCGGCTAATAATTGGTGTTGATATCGAGTGTAAGACAACGCTTCATTAGAAATTAGTATCTGATGCTCTTTTTCGATTAACTGACTTTGCAGCCTTTCAATCTGTTCATTCTGCTGTATGTAATTGAGGTACAGTGCGAATAGACCAAAAACCGAAACCATTAACAGGGCTATTAGAATATTATTGATAGTTTTCACTTGAATACTCATGACCTCTCCTTGTCTATTACTAGACTTTCCATGATGAAAGAGAGCGTCTACGGACCAAGAGCTCGAGGCTCTAAAACGCAACGAAGCAAATTGAGGTTGTTTTTCCAATTATAGGCGATAGGAGAAAAAATAAGAAAAATCTGAGAAAATTTGAATATCCTGCTGAGTTAAGAATCGGTAAGGTGGTAGCAGCGAGCTATCATCCACTCGCTGCAATACATTAACTCTGAAATGCAGGTCTAG
>NZ_JADDYG010000268.1:0-257 GCF_015163535.1 Vibrio sp. OPT46
AGCAGCTCTGCCAATTGCGCTATCAAAAACACTACTTGTTCAGAGGTTGTATTTGAGAGCATGTTCTGCACAAAGGTAGCATCGATTTTGATGCTATCAATCGGATAATTGTGTATATAGTTCAAGCTTGAGTATCCCGTACCAAAATCATCCAGTGCGACTTTAAAACCCAAGTATCGCAACGAGTTAAGTACCATCTGTTCACGGCCACTTTGTGAGAGTAAGACGGTCTCGGTGAGCTCTATAACAAAGTCTTT
>NZ_JADDYG010000269.1:0-325 GCF_015163535.1 Vibrio sp. OPT46
TGTCCTAAAAACACAAAGTTAGAAGCTAGTTATGACAATTGCATTTCCAAACGTTACATTTTTGTTAATTTAAGTGCAAATACTCTATATTCATCACATTTCCTAAGACCTGTGACAAAAACCTCAAAATAAAAAAGCGACCTACTTTGAGGTCGCTTTTCATTGCACTATTGTTAAGTGGTACATCGATGAAGTGGAAATGCTCAGCCTAAAACTTGATGTTAAGGACATCTTGTTCTGACGTATCCACCTTCAACTGACTGCGAGATTCTATGTACTCGATTTGCTGAACATCGAGCGAATATGGCATAACGACTCGCAATTC
>NZ_JADDYG010000270.1:0-236 GCF_015163535.1 Vibrio sp. OPT46
CATAGAGTCTCCTTTGGACATAAAGTTAGGTGTCCCTTTAGACCAATCTAGTCGACCATGCTTACGAAGCCAAACCAAAACCGTAGAGCAACCTTGGATGCCATACTTCTCTTGGGCTTGTTTGTAAGTGAGGCTTCCTTTTTCAACCTCATCAACTACAGTGAGTTTAAAAGCGAGGGAGTAATCGCGCTGAGTTCTTTTAGTTGTTGATTTCATAACACTCTCCAATTTTGGGG
>NZ_JADDYG010000271.1:0-282 GCF_015163535.1 Vibrio sp. OPT46
ACTAAGCCAACGAAACAACCTGAGGTTGATGTAAAAGAGAAAATTCTTTCAGACCTTCGTCATTTAGAAAAAGTCGTTTCGAGCAAGATCGCAGAGATCGAAGCGGATCTCGAAAAACTAAAGTAAAACGTTAAGTCTTAAATATTAAAAAAGGGTTAGCATTGATGCTAACCCTTTTTATTTGTACTGTGCCGTCCTAAATAAGGTTGACACTTTCCACCCCCAAAATTGGAGAGTGTTATGAAATCAACAACTAAAAGAACTCAGCGCGATTACTCCCTC
>NZ_JADDYG010000272.1:0-348 GCF_015163535.1 Vibrio sp. OPT46
CTTCATTTTTGGCGCGAGTATCAGAGTTTGATTATCTAGTAGAAACGAAAAACTGAGTCCCGACAATTTGTTAGGGCTCAGTTATGCTATTTTGTGTTGTGAGGTTGGAGCAATAGGTGAGTGTCAATATGTGTTCCTAGAAGAATAATGACTGCGATTTTTTCTTTTACGTGCGCCCACATCCGCAACATCGGACGCTTTGCAACAACCTCCGCCTTTGATCGGCCTACGTGAAAACATCACACCAATCGCGAGCATCGCAATACAACTTAGGAAAATAAGAACGGTAAGAACTAAAGTCATAACACCACCTCCTATAAATCGCTGTATTGTCATCTTTCTCCAATT
>NZ_JADDYG010000273.1:0-360 GCF_015163535.1 Vibrio sp. OPT46
GAATCTCAGTTAGAAGAAGAAGACGATGAAGACGTTGATGACGACGAAGATAGCGATGACGATTCAGATGATTCTGAAGAAGATGTAGGTATCGATCCAGAATTAGCGCTAGAGAAATTCAACCAACTACGCAGCACCTATCAAAATCTTCAATTAGCAATCAACGAGTACGGCTATAACAGCCCGAAAGCAACCGTTGCTAATGAAATGATGCTAGACGTATTCCGCGAGTTTCGTCTAACGCCTAAACAGTTTGATCACTTAGTGAATGAACTGCGTACTGCTATGGATCGCGTTCGTACTCAAGAGCGCCTGATCATGAAGTCTGTGGTTGAATACGGCAAAATGCCGAAGAAATCA
>NZ_JADDYG010000274.1:0-677 GCF_015163535.1 Vibrio sp. OPT46
TTGAGCTCGCAAAATCGTTCAATTCCCATCAAAGATTGGTTTGAGCAATATCAACAACTAGAACCTCTTCCTTACCTAGGAGACGTGATGTTTTACGCGTTACTCCTCCCTCTAGCACAGTGTCAAACACCTTTGATCACGATTGAGTCACGTGAAAGGCACTGGTGGGAACAAAGCGTCCGTATCACTGAGGCTGGCAAGCAGTGTTTGGAAGGCTTAATACGAGCGAAACAATGCTATTGGGTTGGAGGGATTAAAAATACCAGTCAAAGTTATTGGAGCTGGGATCACCTCCAACTAACTACACTTGCCAACCATCATTGAGTTGACAAATATGAAAGCATAAAGGGTTCGTTGGCTCTGATGAACACTCAATACTAAATTATCCCTAAAGAAGCGACCGCTAGCCTGAATATAACTTAAATAGTTATGCAGAAATGCATCCACTCAAAGAGAGTATGCACTCTATCTCTTATTAAAATTTATTGTAAATCCTCTTTGTTATCGGTTGTATATTCGATAAAAGTGTTAAAATACAAACTTTTTATCCAGCCAACTCGTTAATATTTGGTTAAAATTCCATTTTTATTAGTGATAAAGTTCACATCTATTAACCATTTAGAGGATTATTCTTTCGTATTTTCTCACTCCGCTGCTAATCTGCTCGCCGCTTTGAA
>NZ_JADDYG010000275.1:0-1227 GCF_015163535.1 Vibrio sp. OPT46
TTTCTTCGTTATTTATAGAATTGTTTTTATTACTGTCTTCCATCACAAGAACTCCGTATAAATGATGGGGGAATATATACCTTTCTGCTCAATGAAAAGTCATTATGTTAGAATTTCTCGGCCAAACTAACATTCGTTTTTTTATTGATGAAAGTCTAAGTGTCAAAAATTTGAACTTGGTTGGATAATTAAAATTGTTGAACAATACGTGATTGCTTTGATAAAAAAATGATTCATTATTCCGTGCATGATTTTCAATGGCAGTATTAAGATTTTTATTAATCTTACTGTTAATAAGAAAGTAGTTAATAATAAAATTAAAAATAATATCTAGCAGGTCTTTGGCGAGGTTTACATGAAGTTGGTTTTAACCATAACAAGTTTTCACAAATTTACTCCAGAGATTGAGAGTGAGTTCGTGTTTGAATCAAGTGATGAACATGCCAAGGTTACATTTGGTAGGTCTGAACAATGTGATTGGACACTACCAGATCCTGAAAGAGTGGTATCCGGAACCCACGGAGAACTGATTAAGTTTGGTGACAAATACTTGATAAAAGACCTCTCAACTAATGGTACTTTTGTAAATAATGCTGTAACTCCTGTGGGTCAAGGAAATGAAATAGCACTAAGCGATGACGATATGGTTAGCTTAGGGGATTATCAAATTTCAGTTTCTATTCAAACAGATACAGATGTATTCAGTCTTGAGACAAGTAAAAGTCTTTCTAGCGCACCCCCTGAAGTAGTCTCAAGTCCATCGGAAGCAGAATTTGTTGACCTAGGCCTTAGTGCTAGTGAACTCTTAAACGAAAGTGTTCCTTCTGACTTTCAGCTAGATATTGGTTTAGTCGATGATTTTATTGATATCCCAAAGCCCGAAAAACAGAGCACCGTATCTGAAACTTTACCGAAAGTTAACCGACAATCAGAACACCTATCGACTCCCAACTTTGATACCAATGGGGGTGAACTTGCGGCTTTTGTTAGAGGGGTGGGTATAGATCCAATGATGATTCCCAGCGATAACCGAGAGGAATGGTTCGAACAACTGGGGGAGTCATTTTCTTTGATGCTAGTTGGTTTAATGGAAACACTGCATAACAGAGCAGTGTTTAAACAAACAAATCGACTTAGTCATACCGCATTTCGTAAGTCAGAAAATAACCCTTTAAAGTTTTCTGCAAACTTAGAAGATGCGATTCATAACTTATATAACCGTCAAAC
>NZ_JADDYG010000276.1:0-571 GCF_015163535.1 Vibrio sp. OPT46
CTGCCGTTTGAATCAGGATTAATGTTATGACTTGCTGCTATTTCTAAATCTGAGTATGGATCAACAACTAGGTTCGCTGCTGAGCACCCAAATAAAGCTATTGAAATTAATAACAAAATATATTGGTAAAACTTTTTCATCACCCTAATTCCTAGCCTTTGTTTTTTAATGCTAATTCATAGTGCTTAGCGAAGTCTTCTAAATAGAACGGAGACTCTTTATTGATAATATCATCGGATAGCTTTTTATGAATATCCTCAAACCTCTTCCAACTTTGAGCATATTTCCTAGCTGGAATAACCTTATTAATAACCGTGTCTTTCGCTAAAGCATCTGAGTATATAGAAGTAGGTTCAACAAGTGACATAACACTCGAAACCGTACCTTCAACACCTTTCATTAAGGCTTGCTCATGACTTTCGATGTCATTAAATGCTTCTTTAATGGCTGCATTTGGCTTTAAGAAGCTAGCGGTTTGACGGTTATATAAGTTATGAATCGCATCTTCTAAGTTTGCAGAAAACTTTAAAGGGTTATTTTCTGACTTACGAAATGCGGTATGACTAAGTCG
>NZ_JADDYG010000027.1:0-317 GCF_015163535.1 Vibrio sp. OPT46
CCTAAGAACCAACCTGCATTGTCTTTATACCTCTCCCTTGGCTTTAAAACGTTAGAAGAAGAAGCGCATTATTTTGGTGACGAAGAATCCAGGTTAGTCATGGAATTAGTAAAGTAATACTGCACGATAATGATCGAAATTTGCACACAATCAGTGCGTAGCATTATGTTGCTATAATTGGTTTTAATATAACCCGTTGTATAGTAAAGGTTTTTAATATTGGCACCTCACTTGCTTTACATAAACGTTCATCGATAACTCGATGCGCCGCTCTTAATAGCAGGCGAGAGCGGTATAGGGTATTACTTTTTGAAAAT
>NZ_JADDYG010000277.1:0-3379 GCF_015163535.1 Vibrio sp. OPT46
AGGGTTGTGGGTAGAGTTGCGTTGGTGATGGAGAAGGTTTAGGTGGAATCATTAAAATTAGCGATAGACTTAGCATTCATTGGTGATGCAGTTAGTGATAAATACACTTTGATAGAGTTTGGAATTGCTGCTGCGTTTTATGGATTACTTATTGTTCTCTTAGACTTTTGCACAACAAAAGCTGCAAACAAAACCAGTTCTCTTAAGCTCACTTATAGTGGATATGGAGCAATTATAGTTGTTGCCTTGTGGGGAGTCGGAGCTGGCTTGGCGGGACTTTTAGGCGCTGGAGCTGGAATATTTGAAGTAAGTCGTACCGCTTGTATATTTGTAGGAGCTGGATGGCCAGTAGTGTTGCCAAGACTATTAGCGTCAGCAACCAATGAACTATCTACAGAAAAAGTTTCAACTAAGGGCTGATTATGCTGAATTTTTTATTAGGTCGCTCAAACTTTAATAATAAAGAAAAAGTTATTGAATGTATCAAAAACTTTTATAGTTACGAACAAATAGAATCCAACCAAGAAATAGATGCATTGCTTGTATTCAAAAGTGACACACAGCAATGCTGGCTAGTTTTTACATGTTTGCGTATGTACTTCGTCATCGATGACTCTGAACAGTCAGTACTAAAAGCAATGTGGGCTCGTGACAAGATAAACTTAGTTGTAAGTGGGCGAGTTGATTTGCACTTAAAAGAAGAATCTCATTCAAAAACGACTGGACGCCTTTTGTTTGGCAACATGAATAACAGCATTTTATATACAAAGTCATTATTTCAAAGCATAAGCATTTCAGGTGCAATCCTAACTTTGGCCAACAAGCATTTTCTCGGACAAGCATAGAGGTATTTATTTTGACATTAAAAACTAATTACAGGTCAGATACCTTGAATTTTGAAGTTGATGCGCAGCTTATAAGAGAGTTAGGTGAAAGGCTTGTTAGCCGAAATCATATCGGTATATCTGAACTAATAAAAAACTCATATGATGCCGATAGTCCTCTCGTTGAGGTTATTCTTTCCAACGTCACAAACCATGATTTAAGAACATCTGAGTTAACGATTGTTGATAGTGGCTCAGGAATGAGTTTTGAAACGGTCAAAAATCGCTGGATGATCATCGGTACAAGCAACAAAAGGGAAAACCCTATCAGCCCAATATTTGGACGCCCAGTCACGGGTAATAAAGGTATTGGTCGCTTTGCTTGTCAACGATTAGCGGAAAGGCTTGAATTAGAAACGTGCTCGAAAACAGATGATGGGTATGAATATACTAAAGTTCAGTTTGAATGGGATGACTTTGAGCCTGGAGTGTCACTATCCAAAGTTAACTGTGAGTATGAAACCTATACAGATAAAATGGGGAAAGCAGGTACAACTCTTCGACTTAAAGGGTTAAGAGAGCATATAACAGAACGAGATTTTAAAATGATACTGAAAAGTATCAGTTTAATTTCAATAGCTGAACAGACACGAAGAGATGGATACCCTGAAGACCCTGGCTTTGATGCAACGGTTACTGCGCCCGAATTTTCAGCTCTTATGGGCGGTTCCTCATTTAAAGTCGACGATAAGTTGCTCACAGCAGGCTGGGGAACAATTATAGGAAAAATAGATCCTGAAGGTAACGTATCATTTACTCTAGACAGCAAAGACACCGAGACACAAACTTATCTAGTTCAAAATAAAAAGTATCCTCCGTTAGGCGATATTACATTTATTATTCATATTATCCCTTTAAAAATACGTGATGGCATAGAAAATCGACGGAACCCGACATTACTTACTGGAGGCCCACTCAAGCAAATACACAGCCAGTATTCGGGTATCAAGCTCTATCTCAATGGCTTCCGAGTATACCCTTACGGTGAAGTCGCTGAAGGCGATGATTGGCTTAAAATTTCGCACGACCTTTCTCGTCGCCGTGGTCCTAGTGACTACCCAGAACTGCAAGACGTTGCCAAACAAATGGGAATTGCATCTCCATCTCGCGTCATGCTAAATCACCCAGGAACACGCTCGCTAGTTGGTAACGTCGTAATAAAAGGCCAGGCAGTTAATTCATTTGAAGTAAAAATGGACCGCGAAGGTCTCGTTTCTAATGACAACTTCTCTAATCTTAAGAAAATAATTCGCATGTCTTTGGATTGGGCGACAATTAACTATGAAGCATGGCTGATAAAAGAAAGAAAGAAAAAGCATGACAAAGTAAAGAAACGTTTCGAGGATTCAGTTGGTAGCACTTTTGAGGATGATAAGAGCCGCTTTACAAAAGCCATTGAAACGTTAACCTCTGGCGCCCAGCAGACAGAAGCAAAGGATAATAGCGACAACGATAATTCTGAAGAACAGAATGGCTTAGATAACTCTAACTCTTCTAGCTCAAAACAAAGCTTAAAGCCTTCATTCAAAGAATCTTCATTGTTTACATCCACAATTCAGAACAAAGATAACAACACTGAAGAAAATACGACCAGTGTTAGCGAAACAAGCAGAGAACAATTAGATACAGCAAAAGCCTATGCTCTATCTCAATACGAAGCACTAGAGGCGGAAACTGAGTTGCTTAGAGCAGTATCGGCTACAGCTCCTCTTTTGTTTGTATTTGCTCATGAAGTAAAAGGAATTGTGCAGACCCTTTCGACACAATCAAAACGCCTTGAGTATATTGCAAGTAAAATTCAAGACCCATCGATAACGCAAGAGCTGACAAGCATGGCTAAGTCAGCAGATTTATATCAAGAGTCATTTAACAATTTATTCGGGCTTTTTGATGTATTTTCTGAATCATCAGAAAACGCTAAGAAGAAGATATCTTATGTAAATCTATTTAATAGCGTACAGACTGGATTTAAGTTTTTTATTCAGCAGTTTGGGATAGAGCTTTCATTTGACAACGTAAACCCTACCGTACGAGTCGCGAAATTGAATCAGGCTGAGGCTTACTCTGTGTTGATTAACCTACTGTCAAACAGCATAAAGTCACTGATTGCAAGTAGTACTAAAGATAGAAAAATCCATGTCTCAGTACATAGAAACGATGGTGAACACACTATATTAGTAAAAGATAATGGTATAGGCCTTTCTGAGGAGCACTGGGATAAAGTTTTTGAAGCGAGAACTTATGACCCTGAAGGAAAACTCTACTCTTCCGTATCTTCTAAGTTAGGCGATGAAAAACTGAGTAATCTAGGTAAAGGATCTGGTTTGGGTCTCAATATTGTGCGCAATATACTTAGAAAGCACAAAGGAGACGTTGCATTTATTCAACCTAGCACAGGTTGGAATGCAGAGATTAAGGTTAATATTGGCAGCTAATATGAAAATTTTAGTTATTGATGATAAAGCGTACGACCCTGAACATAGTCGTAAATTCAC
>NZ_JADDYG010000277.1:3429-5238 GCF_015163535.1 Vibrio sp. OPT46
ATTGGAAATGCTTAAGAACAGTCAAGATATTGACTTCAAATTGATTGAACCGACAGAGAAAGAATTGACAAGTAGCCTAGATCAAATCCTAGAATACAGTTTGATTTTAGTCGATTATAGATTTGATAAGCCAGGGATGTTCAAGAGTGGTGCATCTTTATACTCACTGATTAGAGATTACACCAACAGTACTCCTATCTATCTGATTTCTGTAATGCCCTCTCGCTCAAATCAGTTTGGAGATTTCGACCGTTTTATTAACGACAAACACTTAGAAAAACAAGCTGCATTTAAAAATGAAATTTTGGGGCATATTGCTTTAAAAGAATGTAATGATCCAAGAAAACTAATCGAACTACTCATTGCACCGGAAGAGATAGAAGACGAATTACAAATAATGTTTAAGCCTATCTTCAATAAACCTTTAGAGGCAGAGAGTGATGATGAAATAAAATCAAAGGATATCAACGGAGATTTGAATATCTACTTATTCCATTGGTTAATACAGTCATTGCTATACAAAGAAGGCCCCTTGGTGAGTAGGGATGGTGCAGCATTGCTACTTGGCATAGATAGTAAGTATTTCGACAAAATTAATGATAAGTTTGCCAAAGCAAAATATTCGGGGATTTTTCATGAATCGATGGACGAACGTTGGTGGGGTTGTTTATTAGAAGACCTCATCTTTGAACTAGACGATCCAGACGGTCTATTATCAAAATGTTCATTTAAAGAGGCCTCATCAAAACTACTTGGCGCCTCCAGCAATGAAGACTTTTCTATTTGTGTTAATGACAGTTGCCAAAAACGTTACCCTGATAGCTTAGGCACATTAGCAGATGATGATAATAAAAATTTATATCCTGTGCATATTGCTTGTTCTGAGTTCAACGAATCACTGACTCAAGAGCCTTTCTTTCGGAATCCAAGGCTAATAATTGGAGAAGAATAACATGGAGGTTAGTGATAAAGAATTTACAAAGAAGTACTTGGAAAATCTTTTTGATTTTTCAAAGTTTATTACACATCGGGCTCTTGAGCTCCCTCCTTCTAGAGGGCATCAACTATATGCTTTTTTTAGTAATCTCAGTGGTAACTTACGTAGAGTACTAAAACAAATGAAATCACAAGGCTCTCGTGTTAAAACCGAAATTTCGATTAACCCTAATATAATTTTTCGTTATGACAATCCTATCGGAAACGGCAGAAAGTTTCATGTTTCTATTGGTGGAGTGATTAAAATTGAAGAAAGCTTAATTGTAGAACAAAGTCTAAACATAAACTTAATGCTTGAACACACAGCGACTTGTAGTCATATTCCTGATAATTGGCGAATGTACCCCGTTCAAGAGGGATTTCATGTTTTGAGAAAGTTTCATTTCGACTACGATTCAAAAAACGATGATGATATAAAGCCAAAATTTCACCTTCAATATGGAGGTAATTTCGAAGAAGACTACCTTAAACTAGATAGCAACATTTATTATCAGCTTTGTTCTCCTATAGACACCCCTCGTTTACCTCAGCAGCCATACGACATCATAATGTTGTTAGACTTTATACTGCGTGAATTTAAACTTAAAGGTAATGAAATAGCTAAAGAAAGTCGCTGGAATGAGATCGTAGTCCAATCAGAAAAATTATGGTTAAAACCATATTACGAAAACCTTTTGGCACGACTTAATTGTGGTTCAAGAACGACCCCTTTACATAGATTTAATCAGAGTTAAAAATTAATAAAGGCTAATTATAGTTAGCCTTTATTGTTTACTCACTATATTGCCTTACACCTTTATAACGCTCACACCG
>NZ_JADDYG010000277.1:5290-5939 GCF_015163535.1 Vibrio sp. OPT46
AAGTGTTTGCACACCAATTTTCAAAAACTGACAATGTTGTTCCGTAATCAGTCCATGTTCAATTAGTACACCATCTACTAATTCGGCAACCCTATCATAATTGCCTCTTTGGATTTCTCTTTCAACTTCAACTTTGATTGATATTAAGTCTTCAACACACTCTGTTGTATATAGTACCTTTATATTTCTACCAGCTGACGGTTCAATTTTAAGTACACCAGAGCTATAAGCTCGCCCTTCTACCTCTGCCGAAAACTGCGAATAAGTTGAAAGCAATGTTAAAGTAAATGCCTGCTTAACTTTTGCAGGCGTATTTTCTCGAAAAATAACTTTATGAATGGAATTAGTACAATTCAACTTCGCCTTGTTTACTACCATCCTTGGCCCCAAATGAATCATATAAGATAGAAAACAATCGGCTACTATCCCATCAATACCATATCCCGGTGCAAACCAATGTGGACGTTTTTCGAAAGTTCTATTTTTTGTCCTTTCTTCTAACGTAATTTGGTTTAAATAAGCACTAACAGGATTATTTGGATCTTGCATTTGCTCTTCTGAAGGACAAACTAGATAGGCTCTGTGCCCTTCTCGCTGAATACGTCTTTGCTTTCTGATGTCGTGCGTCACACCTGTCAGAGATGAAAAG
>NZ_JADDYG010000278.1:0-458 GCF_015163535.1 Vibrio sp. OPT46
GATAATAGCGATTTTTTACAAAATATCTACGACTTGAGCGTGAATCTTCTACACGCTCTACATGCTTAACGCAAATTCTGTATGAACGGTCTCGTTTGCAGGTCAAAACTATCAGAATTTACTTTTAAAACTGAGCCTTGCGTATACCAATCCCCTAAAACAATTCGGGTCTTTTTAACGCCATCGACGTCAAAAAAATGTGTGTTCGGGCGATGTGTGTGACCATGAATCATTAAGTTGACGCAGTTCTGAGACATTACTTTCTCGACCTCGTTTTGGTTGACGTCCATGATATCTAATGACTTGCTCATTTTATCATCACGAATATCGGATTGAACTTTTGAGACAATTTTCTTCTTAATGAACCAAGGAATACGGTTAAACAACCATTGTAGCCATGGCTTGTGAACGGTTTTTCTAAACTCTTGGTATTTCACATCGTCAATGCAGAGCGTATC
>NZ_JADDYG010000279.1:0-398 GCF_015163535.1 Vibrio sp. OPT46
CAAGATGACCAAAGTGAATGAGTTTGTTGAACTTCTGCTCACAGGCCATGATTAGATAGGGTAACGTCCAGTCTAACTGCTTTATGCAATGGATTCCGTGATATTCAAACAAAAATATAGCACTTAATTATGAGTCGAATGCAACAACTCTATGAGTATGGTATATGTTTAATAAAGACATAATTAAAAATGGAACGCGTTATGCAACCGACAGGGACATCGATGCGAATCCTTCTGGTTGACGATGTTCAGCTAGACAGGATGCAGTTGGCTATTCGTCTAAAGCAACTTGGACATATTGTAAAAGCCGTAGGTAGTGGACTAGAGGCGTTAAATACCTACGAGAGTTTTGATCCGGAACTGGTGTTACTCGATATATCAATGCCAGATATGAACGG
>NZ_JADDYG010000280.1:0-262 GCF_015163535.1 Vibrio sp. OPT46
CTTTGGTTCTCAAAGTATGAGCGATGATAGTGGTGACATTGATGGAGCAACAGAACAAGCCGCTTAACCAAGTTTTAATTAGAGAAGCCCTGACTAAGCTCAGGGCTTTTTGTTGCGAGTAAACAATATAACGCATTCACAATTTTCTCTCCACTAACAGGGGTTTCCCCTAGTCGCCACCGAGGCCCACCCGCCGGACTTACCCCTAAGCACTAAGAATCGTTCCTCTTCAAGTGCTTCATTTAATGAAACCCTAGAGCAA
>NZ_JADDYG010000281.1:0-656 GCF_015163535.1 Vibrio sp. OPT46
GAGAAGAGCCATCGAAATATAGATATGTAGGCGGCGAGCCCAAGTTTGAACACCTTTGCTTTTAAGCAACATAGAAACAATCATCACCAATAAATGTGAGGCATAATTTAGGTGATAATCATTCGCATTGGCATTTAATTTACATTGTTTACTTTTTCAATTCAGCTTGGCTTGCACATGTTTTAGCTATTTGGGCCAATGCGAGTTACCGATTGCCTACCCTCTAGATAATAACCCTATCAATTTTAATGACTCAAAATTTAATGATATTTCCAATACTAAAAAGTGGGATAGACTCCACCAAAATGCGCCTTTATGTATATTTAATGAAAAGCTTAAAAGCTATCCATAAACTAGATAAAAAAGGTAAGCTAAGAAGTTAGTGTAGGGTTAGATAGAGAAGATTTTCTGATGCTAGCCAAACGTTATGGTGTAGTTCAGAAGGAAAAATATGAACAAGAATGTTGGAATAATTCTCTTATCACTTTTCTCAAGTGTCACTTTCGCAAGTGAAAAGTTTGAAGCCAGTTTGTTTAACAACGTAAGCCAATCTATCGATAATTATGGTGCTAAGATAAAGCTGTGCGAATCTATGGCAGACCAGAATACACCTGACAAACAAACCCTAGAGTATTCAAAGAAGCATATAGAAGCAT
>NZ_JADDYG010000282.1:0-652 GCF_015163535.1 Vibrio sp. OPT46
AAAGGCTGAATTGAAATCAACAGCATCATTAAAAATAATTATTGCAAAACAGATATTCGATACAAGCATGATCCCTAATTCTAACTTTGAATGGGGCAGAAACGAGTTACGAGCCAACCTACCCCAATTGCACTTTAAGCATAAGGGGGTGTTATTTGATTGGCGTCACTACCGAATTTTCATCTAATAGCTCTTGTTGAA
Source organism: Vibrio sp. OPT46 (assembly GCF_015163535.1). Lineage (NCBI taxonomy): Bacteria > Pseudomonadati > Pseudomonadota > Gammaproteobacteria > Vibrionales > Vibrionaceae > Vibrio > Vibrio sp. OPT46. The sequence continues at coordinate 202 of NZ_JADDYG010000282.1, forward strand.
GGTCAAACACCCTGAAACGGAGCCTAGCATTTTCAGCTTCTAACTGCTTTCTTGCCTCAATTGCATTGTTTCGTTGAACCCTGTACTTGTTTTTCAAATCATTGGCTTTTTTCAAATCGTGTTTTAGCCTATCAAGCACAGATAAAGGGGCATCTAGCTCAATATCTAAACCTGTTGTCATTGCTTTGTCACGGTTGAGGTTGTATTCCTCGATAACAGGTTTAGCATAGTCCACAAACTCTTTAAACTTATGGACATAACTATTGCCAAGCTGGGCTTCATTATTAATGCGGTTCAACGTGAGTTTACCCGTGGCTTTAACATGAAGCGGCTTGCCATCTAACAAGCGCTGGAATGCATTGACTAGCACTCCCTCGGTCTTGTTGGTCGCCTTATACTCTACTTTCATGACCATACCGCCTTAATATCATCTTTGAAGCTATCAAATGGG
>NZ_JADDYG010000282.1:722-1000 GCF_015163535.1 Vibrio sp. OPT46
CCAATGTTGGCTCAATAGACACAATTTTCTTCTTTCTGGCATCCAGAATCAATTCATTGGCATAATCACCCATGTCATTTATTGCTCGGAATGAAGCAATGAGGTTATCCCGTTCCCTCGATAAACTTTTCGCCGCTTTATCAGTGATTACCTTATGATCACAAGGGGCTTCAACAATATCCATCAGGGAACAAAGACGTTCACAATTACGGTTGGTGCAGTAGCCACCTGTAGGCAGCAATACAATGGATTTTTCACCCGCCCTTACCAAAGAGAGC
>NZ_JADDYG010000283.1:0-625 GCF_015163535.1 Vibrio sp. OPT46
ATATCTAGGTAAATTATCGATCTAAATTTATTTTAAAAAATAAAACTTTATTGAATTATTTTTTGATCTTTTTATCCTCGGATACATACTTAACGCATGAGCATTTAAGTTGAGTGCTTTTTATTTGGTAAGTAAGAGGATGTACTATGAATAAGCTTCTCTTTTTAATGTTGTGCGGTATTTTTTCTTTTTCTTCCTTTGCCTACAACAACGGAAACGGCGGTACAACTAATTTGGGACCTATAGTCGAATGTAAGATGCCAAGTGGCGACATTACGAATATTCCAAGTGAAATGTGTCGATTTAGAGGTGGGGAATGGGAATAGTAAAGAAGTAAGAGCTTAGTTTGATATAAGAGCCCTTTTCAACCTTACCTTTCTGCGTAGTCACGGTTTATACAAGTACGTAGATATTTAAAGTTTATATTGAGGTGATGATTATGAGATTTTTATCTGGTCTATTAGTAATATCTTTTGCCATAATTCCGTTAACCACTCATGCTAATGGTGCATCCGGTGGTCGTACGATAGGCCCAGAGATAAAGTGTGAGTTGCCAAACGGTAATGTACATATGTTGCCACCGTTATATTGCAAAATATACGACGGCCGAGAAGTGAAATAGAAA
>NZ_JADDYG010000284.1:0-792 GCF_015163535.1 Vibrio sp. OPT46
AGAACAGCGAGGAAAAAATCATTAAAGGAGAGCCCAGTACCGAGAGAACCCCCAGTCCACATACTTGCGGAGAAAAAAGTGAGTCCTAACATCACCATTGTAAGTGACGCCACGCCTTTTCTGGCCGTGTTAGGAACTGGTCCAAGACTGTAGTTATTGTCTCCAGCCATTATTACCTCCGCACATTGAAATATTAAATTATAGCACCTGATTTTCAGGCAAACGGCGCGTATTATCGTGATGTAAATTTAATAGTCAATGATAAAATTGCAATTTAAACGTTTGCTTTGTTTTTGATGTGTGTTTTTTCTTTTAATAACAATGGTTTGATTTTTAAATTCTAAAGGTGGAAATTTTGATTTTACGTATTTTCTATGATTTATAGACAGGTTTTATATGTGAAATGAATGTTTTGAATTGCTATTTGTTTTTATGGATTAAATTTATCTATAACTCTGGATTGTTCAGTCGATTTCTATGAAAAGAAAACGATTTCATGATGAGGTTTTTGGTTTGGACGTTATTTGTTCTTTTCTTGGGTGTGTTTTCTTGGTTTTATTTTATGTAGGTGATTTATTTTTGTTGAAGCTGGCATTTCTAATGGTTTAGTGGGCGAATATTTGAATTTTATAAACAGTAAACAATCTGTTGTGGGTAAGAAAAGTACAACCGAGCTCGGTCAGAGGATAAGAGGGCAATAGCCACATAAAAAAATAGCCAACCGCAAAGAGTGCGATTGGCTTATATACATGTGAACAAAATCAAGTTCACTAACAACGTCAGTTGGCTAGG
>NZ_JADDYG010000028.1:0-634 GCF_015163535.1 Vibrio sp. OPT46
TCTGAACAGATTGTTCCGTCAGCCGAGATTTCTCTAACAGTTCCAATGAAGTCGTAGTATTTTCCTTTTTCTACGGAAATAGTTCTTTCGCCAGAGGTCTTGGTAAGATTTACGACTAGCGCACTGTTTAGGTCCTGCGACTTAGTGATCATTGCGTAGTCAGGAAGAAGAATTCGCCCATCCTTGTATGTTACTCCCGTACTTGGAACTACCATTTTTGGCGCTTCTATTGGCTGTACTACAGTCGAGCTAGATGCTATTGCCATCGTTGGCTGTACTACTTTGCTATTTACTTCTGTATTTTTACCAATATGTTGGGTGGTAGTCTTAGCAACCTGTACTGCCGTTGGCTTTGTAATCGATTCTTTAGCAGGTTTTACAACTTTCTTTTTAGACTGCTGAGAGCGTCGAAGGTTGGCTAGTTCAGTCGGCGTGTACTCCTGGCGTTCTTTATCAATAAAGTATTTGCTGCCAATAAGTAAAACTCCGTCTTCTCCCTCACCTTTAATGTTGGTGACTTTATGGTTGCCAATTTTTGATTTGAACGGCTCACTTTTGTAAAGAGTGATGTAATGTGGAGAGTTATCGGATCTATCTGGTGCACGTACAGCAAAAACCCCCTCAGCAATCTCAT
>NZ_JADDYG010000285.1:0-1046 GCF_015163535.1 Vibrio sp. OPT46
ACAATCTAAATTTGCCAATTGCTTTTCAGCACCTTCAAACATGATGTCTAAGCTATCATCTGTTTTGGCTTTACAGAAATGCCGATAGGCTGTATCAATGCTTGTCTCTGTAGAAACGACAAATTTTTTCTTATTCATTTTAATAATTTTCTCATTCACTTAGCTAGAGTAATACTAAATCTATCCATGTAAGATAATATTTCAATTTCATTTTTATAAACTTCGGTAAGTTTACGTTTAGCTTTATTATACGCCCCTAACTTTCCATACTTCTCCACGGACACAACTGTAGTCTTTGTCGATAATGATCCGTCATCACCATATACATACCACTTGGCCAAATAATGGAGTTTTTTTCTTCGAGGGTCTGATTTAATAGGTGCGTTCTTTTCTATTAGTTTCGGCTCTAGACTATGGGGTAATCGGGTAAACAGTTCAGGCTCATTCAAGACTCTTTTCCAAAGCTTTTTCCCCCACAATTTTATGCCGATTTCGTTCCTTAACCTAATAGCTTTCTTTAAACCTTTCTTCTCTCCAATACGGATATAACCAACCGATCTATGAAGAATTTTATCTTCGGGTGTATGGATGTGAATCTTAAATGCAGTCTCAGCTTTTGAGATAAACCTAAGACCAGTGTTTGTCTCGAAATTGGATTTCATGTTCTAAGCTAATTATCCGTATAATTAATTGATATTTAATCTTCGTATTTACTAAGTTTGATCTCCAAACTAGTGATCAATTCCGGTAGTTTAGATACATACTCTTTAAGCATAGTTATTTGATGTTTAGCTAGGCTTCGCGCTTGTTCAAGCTCCCTAGTTGTCACTAACTTTGAAGCATCTCCTCCAATATTTTTCCAAAGTCCTGCATCAAGTCTCTGGTTTTTATACTGTAGATCACCACCTTGAGTGCGAAAGCCGGTATCGGTTTCTTTGATTGCGATACGCTCTTTGATTTCCCCAGCTCCAACGGTGTAAATTTTAAAGGGAGCTTCGACCTCGGGTTTTCTTCTCGAAGACATGGGAATTCCTGCAATCTTACGA
>NZ_JADDYG010000286.1:0-320 GCF_015163535.1 Vibrio sp. OPT46
AATCTTTGATGAACTCGATGAATTTAATATAGCACTGTTTTTGGGGTTTGATCAACATATGCTCGTTAATCTTTTCAAAAACCACACTTAACTTGTCTAGTTTTACGTGATTCTGACTAATGAAACTATGTTTTTTGTGCTGTATTTAAAGTGTTCACATTGTTTTATTTCTATCCTTTTTTGTTTTAAGTATATGATTTTATAATGTTAAATGGTTTGTGATGTTGGCTTTGTAATTGTTTTTTGTTTCGAATGGTATGTTGGGTGTTTATTTTGTCTGTATTTCTCAAAAATTGAGAAAATTAAAAAATGTGCTATGA
>NZ_JADDYG010000287.1:0-265 GCF_015163535.1 Vibrio sp. OPT46
GCAACAATTTTGATAGCTTCTGCAGTACTTGTGCCCTTCGCCATCAATTCTTGAATTCTCTCTACAGCTTGTTGTTGCTCTTGGTGAGATAGAGGGGGTAAATCGTCAAACATAAAAAGCTCCTCATTTTGAGGAGCTGACTATAACGATTCAATTAATAGGTAGCAAGGAAATTAATGGATGCCCCCATAGCGTTCTCGTTTGTGTACTGAGCTGCGATATCCAATTCGAACAACTTAAGTGGAGACAACCCGATACCAGCAGT
>NZ_JADDYG010000288.1:0-747 GCF_015163535.1 Vibrio sp. OPT46
CCAAACACTTTACTAAACGTATCTACGATAACAGCGTATGAGTTTGATTTAGTAAATGAAGTAACATTCTCAAAAACAGAAATAATTGGATTCGTTATAGACTGCCAGTGCAAGAAATCGATAAAACACCCGCCTGTATTTTTGTGTGCTTCTGCAAATTTATTTCCGTTCTTAGATCTACCGCTTATGGAACTCCCTTCGCAAGGCAGCGATCCTGAATTGACTTCCGTTCTAACGCCACCTCTGGACAAATCAACACTCTCCAATCGCATATTTAATCCGTATTGCTCTTCCGGTGCCTCCACAGCCCACACAGGATTATTTTGCAGACATGCATTGAAGTACCTTTCACTCGATTCGACAATTACCTTTACGAAAGTAGAAAGGTTACTACGCTTAAGTCCATCGGAAATACTTGAGCACAATACCCCTATACCATTAAATATATCTGAAGTGGATAAAGGTATATTCGCTTTGTACTTTGACATAGCTCTCTGAACACGCTCTATTTGTTTGAGATTCCTCCAAGTCTTTATCACTCTATCGAGACTTAACTTCTTGATAGGTGAAGCCGGAGTTAGTTCAACAGAAGCAGAACCAAGCTCAGCCCCTGAGATATTTTTAGATAAGTAACCATTCAATTCATCACTTTTTACGTACCCCATATTTTTCATAGTATGGGAAAATGCGGCTTCAAGAGGATCTGTCCACTGTGTATCTATAAAAATTGCAGATGGTTGAAGTGTT
>NZ_JADDYG010000288.1:918-6619 GCF_015163535.1 Vibrio sp. OPT46
ATTCTTTAGATCAAACAGCTCTATTGGTGAGTTGTATTCCAACTCGTTAGGAAGGAGTACCAAATTAGAATTAAAACTAAATACGGCATGGTTTAATGGCTTAAGATTTCTCGTCATATCCTTAAACCTCAGCTCTCTGTCACGAATCTCTTGGACTGAATGCAATTCGACAATTCGGATTTCACCATCTTTGATGTAGGCTTTTACATGGTCTCCGAAAATATCTAAGTCAGCGTGCTTTAAGTCAATGACAGGTCGCTCTTTACCGTTTCGTCTTGAGTTGGTCACTTGTCGAGAGCCGAAACGATCAATAACTATTTTAATTTCTTTCTTTGTACGGTCAGACTTAAGCTGAAACTTAGCCCCTCCTTTAAAACCCGCCATTAGTAAATACTGCCCTTCGAAGAATACTCTTAGTTTATTTCTATGGAGAGAAACTTTCTTCTCTAATACCTTTATCATACTGCCCCCAAGCAATTGATCACACTTGATTTAACCATGTCATAATTATATAAAAAACAATAAATAAATACCACATTTAAACACTAATCTTTGTGAAATATAATTAACTTATTATCTGGACTTTGGGCCGGACAAAGGCGACACAATAGGGCTCTATAGAGGGTCAGCTTTTTAGGCGAAGCCGTTAAGAAAAGCGATACAAATGCTTTTAGCTCGCCGAAGGCGGATCATATGGCCACCAGCATTCTGCTAGGACGGTGACAATGGGGTTTTGTTGGCATCGTACTAGCGCTGGTGGATAACAGCCATGAGCGGAAATACTTGGCAAGGAACGAGACTTAGTAATGCAGGGGTAAGTCCGGCGGGTGGGCCTCGGTGGCGACTAGGGGGAACCCTGTTAGTGGAGAGTTTTCAAACACATTAGCTCCAATACATCCCAGACCAGTTAATAAACCTAGTCACCATGTTGGATGATATGGGGCCTACTATTTCACTGTTCGCTAAATAGAGTATTGATCTGTATTTACAATGATCATCAATTATCTGTACTAACTCATACACGATCTAACAGTTTAGATTATACAGTGGGACTTAATGGGACACCCGCACACGATATCCCGAAGCTCACTTATGGCCAGAAACCCGTTGTCATAAGAAAATTTATCAGCAATCTATCGATTACTAAAGGTATGTCAAAAGTTGCAAGCTCCAGTAGAAACAAAGCCTCGTATTTACGAGGCTCGAATGTTCTATTTTTGCATCTCTAACCATTAACTGCCAAAATCTGCGAAGAGGTTACAGTGATCGGTTAGTCGTTGAATAAATGCGTCAACACTGGTTGGAGCGCTTAAATTACGATAATCACCTGTGACACTATTTTCACTTGAAGCGGCCATAACCGAAGCTGCATCATAAATACGTCTAGCCATAAGCTTACGACATAAAATTTCATAGCGTTCTAGATAAGAAACACCAGCTACTCGTGGATATTTGCCATTTATAGGTTGGTAATTTTTATCCCTGTTATTTTCATCAGCTAAGAACCCTTGCATTACAGGGAAGTGATCCATACTGATTTGGGCAGAGCGTCTCGTAGTTTCTGAATCTTCAACTAAAATAAGGTACCCCATAAATGGACGTACACTTGGCAAGAATGCATTTTCTTCGATTGCGGTGCTAAGATCCAATCCACTCCCCAGAACTTCTTCTGAACGATTATTAAAGTTATTACCAATAGAGCCTACTTGTGACTTCAACTCGACAGCTGCGACTAGGTAACCGTTGGAAGTTACAACAATATCCCATGATTTATGAGGCCTGAAATACCCAGGCAATTGAGAGGTGTTTTTTCCTGTATGGATTTGAAATTCCTCGAGATTCGAAGACTCGACAACTTGACGGATAAGATCCACAAATCCATCTAGCGTTTTTCCACCTAACACACCAGAGCCACCATTTCTCACTGTCCAGAAGTTTCTAACAGCACTTCTCACCAATTCATTCATTTATTAACCTAGTAACTGTTGTTCTTGTTTGTTCAATTTATATAGTTTGGATGTTAAGAGTATTGATTTCTCAATGTCATTGTTTATGGCTACCTCTGAGAGAGCAGTTGCTAAATCAGAATCAACGTCTTCCCACCGAGGTAAGCAAATTCTTCTTAAATGTTGAGCTTGAAACCTCAAATTACCCCCTGCCACTTTCGTTGAGTAGTTCTCGACGAAAAGCTGTCCAATCCCCGATATTAGAACGCCTTGCAAAGCTCTGATATCCCAATCAGATGAACAGATATAGTAAATAGAGTTGTTTGGATGATACTGACCAGGGTCATATACAGTTGTCAATTTAGACTTGATATCAGGTATCAATAGTTTCTCTTGGGCAGCACGTTCAGGGTAAACTCGATCAATGGTCTTAAACCAGTGGTGTGGCGATTTTTTTGCAACATGCCGTTCTTGTAAAACTTCTTTATGCTGAGTTAAGTATTCTTGGAGCATTGGGAAGTCTGTCAGTTTGACTACACCATTTTCGTCATATGTGTTCACAATGAACTTGCCTGAATGCACCAATGTTCCTGAACGAATGTCAGTTGCTGTTACCAAAGGCACTTTGCGGCTAGGCTCTAATGCTACATCATCACCAACTATGTACACTTTATTATTTCCCGTTGCGGCTCCGATGTAGACCTTGCAACCGACATCTTCCATTGTAGGGAAGTCTCTCTCTAGCCTTTTAATTAGATTTAGCTCATCCACAGCTCCAAATAGCCAGGGCTTGTCATTCTCGATAATGTCCTTTCTCTCAGTTAGTTTATGTAAGCTCTTATCTTGCCCAGAAAGCACTAAATAAACGGATTCTGAAAGCTTGGAATCTATCTCTGGATTATGCAGTATTATTGTTGATTTATGCTTCTGTCTAGAAATCTGTGTAATCGCTGGGTACGTCAAAACATCAGATTGAAATGCTGATTGACCATAAAGGTCTACGTAGAGATCAAGTTGATAGCTAGCTGATATAAATCCACGCAATGACGAACCGTAACTATTCTTAGTCCATCTATCCGTACAAATGAAAGACAAGACCCCTTTTACCTCGAGGAGTTCCAAACACTTCTGATAAAACGCAATGTATAGATCTGCGCGTTCTTTCATTGTGTGGTAGCGAAAGCGATACGCTGAAAGTAAAGATGGCGGGATATTCTCGATCCTGACATACGGCGGGTTACCAATTACATGACTAAAACAAGTAGAGAAGTCCGCTAACAAGAAGTCGCCGTGATAAAACCAGCTTTCAACAATTGAGTTAGCCTCTTCAACCGTTAGCGCTTTAAGCAAAACTTCATTGGTTTTCTGTTTAGCAATAACAATATTTTCCGATGAAATATCAAAAGCCTGAACCATACCTTTAATAAAGTCTATAGTGTAGTGTTCTTGGTTATCGGTTATGTTTGCAACCAAAAGCTTTGCAATTGCGATAACAAACTCACCTTGACCACATGATGGCTCTAGTATGCGAACGCTCTTCGCGTTAATGGCGTCGCTAATCCCAGAGGTCTTTAGCATGAAGTTAACAATGTCCGGGTTTGTAAAGACCTCACCTTTTTCTTCATCTGAGGCCCCCCACGTTAAGGAATCTAAATGGTTTTCAATCTCTGGAATAGTTAGTTGCATGATTTGAATGATACTATTAAAAAACTGAATAAAGCGTACCAGAAAGTAAGGTTCAAACATACATTAATGCATAACGTCTAGATGTACTGAGTTCGGGTAACTTCAAATAAGGCAAATTCACATTAACAGGATGTTAGTGATTAAAAGCACTCCTAATCACATCGTGGAAAGGAAACGGTCAGATTGCTTTCAGACTAATCCTCATTATCTAAGGTTCACCTTTTACGATGAAGCCTTTCGTTGGCCTTTTTGTGCTTTTGATAGCAACCCATCGAATCTGTGCCGCTAAACATAGCCTTCCTGCGTCGTTCGTAAGCACTATCAGGATTTGAGTTACCTTTCTTCTCTTTTGATTGTTCACTTGATAGAAACCTGTCAAGTGATTCATCAAATGAAGATGTATCACTCTTAAATGCCCATCTCACTGCTAACAAAAAACCTGCAACCAATAATGTACCTAGAATTACTTTCTCACTCATTTGGTGACTCTTCTGTTGAGCTCTTACTATCTGTTGTCAACGTTCCAATTAACTCATCATCAACTGGACATTCATTGCATCGGTTCAGACACTGTTCTTTAACAGGGACTGACACACTACAAAGTTCATCACTGCTCTGTTCTATAAGTGTTTCAAGACGGCTCATTATTTTCTTCCTATAGTTAGGCATTAAAACATCATACTAAAATGGCAGTGGTACATTCACTGCCAATTGCCCCTTATACGAGCTTAAAGTTATACTCGTTCGTGATTTGTTCAATTGCCGAGGTAACTTGCTTTGCTACAGAGTTGTATTCGTCCTTAGTCAGTTTGCGCTCGATATCGAACTCGATTGAATCAACCACTTCCTTGATGTAACTTTCAAGCGAACTACACATAGCTTGCGAAATTAGCGTTCCTTTGATCATTTTCGTGTCTCCAAAATTTATTCTTTAATCGCCTTGCCATGATTGGGAGCTGAGCAATAGCGTTTGCACCGTGAAAGAGTCCAACCGTCTTGACGGGCTTGTGCCGCGCACTCTGATGATCATCTGATTTTCCCTCGTTAGTCGGCGATGATAGCTGAATTGTCTTCAACCATTTCTTGAGCCGTTTTAAGTCGTTGTCCAAGCTTGATGTAAAGTGCCTCTGCTGCTTCATAAGAAAGCTCAAGTTTATGAGTGTGCAAGTGTTTAAGCTCGGACACTGTAGAAACAAGCTTGTTACTGACAATCTCAATTTCTACGCCCTTGATGTGCTCCACAACATGAGATTTAGTTACTAGCAACACTTCAACCTCTTCTCTAAATGCCATGCTCAAAGCCCCTCTTCTAGCTTTTGCATCATCGGGCTATCTGGGATATCAACATCGTGAACAGATAAGTGTTTTGATAACAAAGGGTGTTCACTTAGGGCAACAAAGTCCTTTTCTCTAAGCGTTACCGAAAAAGTGATATCTGGCATTTCTTCACTTTCACTTATAACCAGAGAGTAATCACCAAACACCGCTAATTTTCTTAAAGATAAACATGTGAAAGGCGCTCCAATCTGGATAGCTTTAAACGAAACAACAACACGGCTTAAATCATTAAAGACTGACACTAGAACGGGCATTTCTTCACCCGTAATTTCATCTATTGCCGATACAGTGAAGTTGGTACATTGTCCTAACTCTTTGACGTTCATAGTTTACATTTCCCTCTGAGTGCTGATTTATTAATTAGTGTCAAACGTTAATTCAAGTCGAGGTGTTTCTGACTTACTTCTATACCCATGCCTAGTTTCTATCCAGTACATACACCTAAAAGCTAGCGCTATGACCTTGTACGTGCGACAGGGAGCAAAGGGAATCCGAGTTAATGTGTTTAGTTAGTGGAAGCATTAATCGGAATCCCCGAAAATCAACTAAAGTACGTTCGAAAATGCAGATGTATATTGAAACTCATAACCCATATCTTCGAGTTTCCATAGTAAGTCTCTATAAAACCCCCTTAGAGTGTCCAGAAGCTCATATAGAGCTGACGATCCTTTATATTTATAGTCCTTGTCCGTATCTACAGCTAAACGATGACAAAGAGTGGATAAACCATC
>NZ_JADDYG010000289.1:0-308 GCF_015163535.1 Vibrio sp. OPT46
GCCCGATGCCAGCTAAAGTAAGAAAGTGATAAAACTTGTCCATATACGCTCAGAGTAATATGCCCTTCTAGGATATTAAGCATAAAAGTGGGTTGGGGAAATAGATTTCCCATTTAGACGTGGGATTGACCTTATATGAGGAACGAATTTCATAACAGCTGATTCTGTTATTTTAATGTGAAAAATAAGGTCATTCTTTAACTTTTGAACAAAAAAGCAGCATTTAACCTGCGTAACTCGACACTTGTGCGATAAATGTACTTTTTTGGGGTTCCAATTTTAAAGGGGAGCTGCTTTACTTTCTAGAC
>NZ_JADDYG010000290.1:0-1538 GCF_015163535.1 Vibrio sp. OPT46
GTTCACTTTAAACAATGTGAACGCTTGCTGGTGGTAGAAGAGGCGCTACCTAAAAAAATAGTTTTTTATAACGAATCAAAAGGGTGGGGTAACCAAAAGAAATACTCAAAAGAAGAAGCGCTTGAGTTAGCTAAAGAAATCATTGATAACGGTTCTGATAGCTTTGACATCGTTTCTAAGAAAATTGCAGAGATTTCTGATTCGGAGTTTCTTGTGCACCGGACGCCAAGTCCAACAAGTATTAAAGCGAACATCACTAGATATGTACCAGGAGTGGGAGAGAAAAGTCATTCAAGAGTTGCTTCGTTACCAATATTTGTTGTAACTACCGATATGGATTCAGCGAGAACGGTACTCATTGGTTCTATGGTTTCGATTGAGTCTACCCCAAAGTCTAAAAGACTGGGGTCTAGTAAAGCTCGTAGTAAGTTTGAAGAGCAACCCTATATCTCAACTTTGCGTCTATATCGATATAAGCCCGAATATAGATAGAAAAATTTACAAACCAATCTATAATATATGATATTAAATTGGAGGGTTAGAGATGCACAAGCGTAGAGATAATTTGCAAAAGACGATACTCATTGTTTGGTTTCTGTGTTCTAGCATTGTACTTGGGATTCAGCTATTACCTAGCCCAATTGATAATGCAAGTGCAAGTCAGATAGAGTCAAAAGCCGGAAATCTGGAGCCAGATGACAGCCTGATCAATCTGGATACAATTCTTACCTATATGCCTACCGAAGTACCTCATTCCAGAAATAAACAGTAGCTATAAAATGATTTAATATGGTATTAAATACCATTGACAAACACTTTGCTCAACTATAATATATAACAAAACAGAGCGAGGTAGTTATGGTTACAATAGCTAGCAATAACAGCAATCCTTCACCTAAAAGCGTGGCTCTTGCTGCTGCTTTAGGGCAAATTGAAAAACAATTTGGCAAGGGTGCTGTGCAAAGCCTTGGGGGCGAAGCAACAACTAACAATCTTGACATCGTATCTACAGGCTCACCTAAGCTTGATAAAGCTTTAGGAGTGGGCGGGTTAGCGCGAGGTCGTATTCATGAAATTTTTGGCCCGGAGAGCTCCGGAAAGTCGACATTGGCATTGGAAGTCATTGCTGAAGCACAAAAGAAAGAAAGTATTTGTGCCTTCATTGATGTTGAGCATGCGCTTGATCCTGGATATGCCAAATTAATTGGCGTTAATAGCGAAGAATTGTATGTTTCGCAGCCCAATAGTGCGGAGGAAGCTCTGTCTATTGCAGAAACTCTTGCTCTATCGGGAGCAGTAGACATTATTGTTATCGATAGTGTCGCAGCAATGTGTCCTAAAATGGAGTTAGAAGGAGAGATGGGGGCAGCTAGTATGGGCCTTCATTCGAGGTTAATGTCGCAAGCATGCCGGAAGCTAACAGGTATTCTAAAGAAAACGAATACCATGGCTATTTTCATAAACCAAATTCGTTTTAAAATTGGTGGTTTTGGAAACCCTGAGACAACAACAGGTGGAAATGCTTTAAAGTTCTACGC
>NZ_JADDYG010000291.1:0-11282 GCF_015163535.1 Vibrio sp. OPT46
CGGCACGCGTAGCATTTTTACTATGCGTTAGTTCTAGTGGTTAAGATGGTATGCGGAAGCTTAGGTATTGCGTGCCTCACACCTTAACAAGGCGTTATGCGACAAGGCTAAATTTTAATATATCTTCAATTTCGTTCTCTTTGGCAATTCGTTTTTGGGTTTCGGCAAATCAGCATTTTCGACTCAAATTCTTGAATCACTCAAACCATAAAACATGCAAAAGTTCGTGAAGTTGCCTCATTAAAAATCGCATTTGGTCGCGGAAAGTATCTCGGGTGCAAAGTGTGGAAAGGGCAAGTTTAAGAAAAGCCGGTGCTTGCTGAAGTCCTAGCTCGTTAAGTTTCTCGCAAGCAAAAGCTTATTCTTCGCTTTAATGTCGCGTTCCGCGCTTGTGGTGGCCTTGTTACGAAATGTTGAGTCCGTTGGTTCTTGAATCACAAAAAGTCATCTGCGCGTTTGTAGTTTTTCGTGTTTAAGGTAATGTTTTCGTTAGCCAATTTAGCTTTTGCGTACAAATCGCATAACAAACAATTTAAGCAGATTCGCAACGCGTGGCAGTTTTGGTTTGCAGTGCGTTTTGTGTTTAAGGCGCAATGCGGTGGCTTTTGTATTGCGTTGCTCACTACTTAATTGGGCGTTAAGTTTTATTTAAAGTTAATCAGGAGGGTATCAGTTGTGTGGGATCAAATTCTTGAACTACCTGCAATCGTACAAGGAGCATTGGGCTCAGCTCTATTTGCAATTGTCTTATGGTGCTTGAAGCGAGTTGGAACTGTAGTTTTTGAAAAGATGACTTTTCTCGATAGAAAGATGAAAATTCATAACATCAATGCGCAACTGCTAAGATGTAAAGCGCTACAAAATGGTGAGCCATCCATGATTACATTTGCTTTGATTGGCTTGATCTATTTGGCTTTGGCGAATGTTTTGAAAGCAATTATATGTCTACTAGTTGGTTACATTCTAAGTAGTCGAATGGACATATTTACAGACATTAGCGTCATGTTCTCTCTATATTTCCTCTTACAAGCTTTAGTTTGTGTCAGTGATAACAAAGATGGTCCAGATTACGATAAGAAAATTGAAGAGCTAGAAAGTAAACTGAAGGAACTCGAGGTAGTGCATAAATAAACTTAACAAACTGTTTAAGAGTGATTCGCAACGCGTGGCATTTTTACTATGCGTTGGATTTAGTGGTTAAGGTGGTTTGCAGTGGCTTCTGTATTGCGTTGCTCACACCTTAACAGGGCGTTATGTGAATAGGGAAATTATGCAGCAAGTAATTGAAAGTGAAAGATTAATATTACGGCCATTTTCGCTGTCTGACGCGAAGCGTGTTTCAGAGTTGGCTGGTGAAAAGCAAATTTCAGAAATGACGGCAAATATTCCTTATCCATATAATGTCAGTGATGCTGAAAATTGGATTCGTACTCATGCTGAGTTGTTTTTAAGTGGTAAAGGTGTTGTCTATGCCATTGTGCTAAAAGATGGTGCAGAGCTTATTGGCGCAATTAGTTTTCCAAAACTGGAAAATGGTTTAGGTATTCTGGGCTATTGGTTGGGCGTTCCTTACTGGGGCAGAGGCTATGCTACAGAAGCATCTAAGAGTTTGATTTCATTTTCAAAAAAGCATTATGGATTAACGAGGTTAAAAGTAATGCATTTAGTTGGAAATGAGCGTTCAAAATCAGTCATTGAAAAGCTTGGTGTAAAATACGTTGGCGATCAGACAAACCGAATGCAAGGTAAAGATCGTGAAGTAAGTGTTTATATATCAGAGGCATAAATTCACATAACAAACAGTTCAAGAGGGATTCAGCACGCGTGGCATTTTTGCCATGCGTTAGGTTTGGTGATTAAGACGTGATACGGTAACGTCAGTGTTGCGTGCTTCACCCCTTAACTGGGCGTTAGCAATTTTCAGAGGAGGCGGTGTGGAAAGTAATGATTTGATGAGAAAGATAAATTCATTTGCGCAAAGGTCTTTTAGAGACAATGCGGATCGCGATTATATACATGCACGTATGGCATATAGAGCTGAATTGTATCCTCAATTTCTTTGGTCATCGTTACATGCTCTGGAAAAATATGCTAAATGCATACTAATTTTAACTCGCACAGAAAGAGTTCATATAAAAAAGAAACAATTTGATGATGTTGGTCATGAGGTTTTAAAAGCTCTGGAGTTGCTTAAAAATAAAGTAGATATTAATTTATCAGAGCAGACTTTAGATTTTATTAAACGCTTGGAAAATGGGGCCAGATTTCGATATTTAGAAGTTTCATGGCATGCAGAACAAGCCGAACTAACAATACTGGATAGGGCAGTTTGGGAACTTCGACGATACTGTAATTCAGGCTTGTATTGTTATAAGAACTCGCCAGAAACGCAATGTGTCGACAGTAAAATACTACCCCTAAAAGACATTGTAAACTTAACGCACGAGAACACTTATATACCCGGTGGTCGTATCGAAAAGCTTCTTAAACTGAGCTCTAATCCTGCGAGAAAAGAATTGATTTGGAATAACCTTTACTATTCAAATTCCAACAGAAAAACAGTTTTGATTAAATCAAACTTTATGGCTGAGAATTCGTCATTTTTCTTATATCCAGAGTTGTTAGACGAAGTTGTGAAATATACGAGGGTACCTAAAGAAATTATTAATTCATATAAGCAAAATTGCTAACAAAGCATTTAAGAGGGATTCACAACGCTAGGCAGTTTTGGTTTGAACTAGCTTTAGTGTTTACGGCACAATGGTTTAGTTTGGGTGGTGGCGTTGTTCACCCCTTAATGCGGCGTTATGGGGCTATCGTAGCCCCATTGTATACTTGTCTTAGCTAGTATGGCATGGTCGGCAACAGTAGTAACAGCCATTAATTCTATTATTCGGCCAGCGAGTTTTGGCGTCTGCTACAGCACTCTGACAAGATAGATGAAAACCTAAGTCAATTTGATTTTCAGTATTTGGGAAGTGCTGACAGCCTGCGTCTTTTTCGTGCACTTCATGGTCACCATTTTGTTGCGGGTTTTTGTTAATAATGAAATATGGCATTATTTTCTCCGTAAACGTTAAATTGCTCGATAAACGTAACTCTAATACTGTTATTTTTATGTGTAATGTTTCACATAACTCACAGGTTGCACATGTTGTGTATGTAAGTTGTGAGTCGCCCCATAACAAAGCGTTCAAGACGGATTCACAACGCTTGGCAGTTTTGGTTTGAATCAGCTTTAGTGTTTACGGCACAATGGGTTAGGCTTGGTGACAGCGTTGCTCACCACTTAACGCGGCGTTATGCCTCAGGAGAATAAATGAGTTCAGATACTATTTCGATGTTGGCTTTGATTGTTGCTGGGCTTAGTTTCTTGGTAAGCGTCTACGGTATTGTGAAAGACAATAGTCGACTAAAAACTGTTGCAAAATTGACTTACAATCACAGTGCTAGTCTCGATAACCCTCCACCTCAAATGCAGATCGTATTAGTGAATCAAGGAAAACGCCCAATAACTATTACACATTTTGGCTTTAGTGTTTCCCGAAAAGAGCACATATGGCAGTCACTAGTGACGCCACAACCTGTAATAGACGAAAATGGAATGGCAGTTTCATTTCCACAGGGGTTGGCTCAAGATATTGGTATAAAGTTGAATGATGGCGACGTTTATGAAGCTGTAATTGAACATCATGACTTTGAACTTCTATATAGCTCTGCACATGATTATAAAGAAGCCAAGTCATTCTTCTTTATGGATGTTCTTGGTAAACGATATAAAGTTAAAAACTCAGAAAAGCTAGTAAGCGTACTACGCAACTATAAGGCATAACAAACGCTTTAAGGCGGATTCGCAACGCTCGGCGGTTTTGGTTTGGTTTGGGTTTTGTGTTTACGGTGTAAAAATTGAGTGTCGCGGTAGCGTTGCTCACCACTTAAGCGGGCGTTAGGATTTAGGAGTTAAAATGGACTTTGCTGTTCCAGAAATCGTTCAAAATAACCCGATGGTATTTGGTTTTTGCCTTACGCTATCATTGCTAGGCGCAACCATCAAAATGGTCACCGCTTTAATTAGCTTCTATGAGGAAGTTGTAATAAAGCGATATTTTAATAGATTAGCGTCGCTAAGTGAGTGTATTCCAGAGAAAACTAAAACGAGTGAGTATCTTCTAAGGTTAAAAGAAAATGAAGTTTTCCGTTTAGCCTCTGGAATAAGGGTTCCTCCAGAAAAAAGCGAGATGTTGATTGATGTCTATATGCGTGGTTTAGCTGATAATAGGGAGCTAAAGCGAATTCAACGTTTTATGAAACCTATTCAAGGTAAAATACATATCGAAACTGATTTTATTGATAAAGTGCAAATACTTTACTCTTTTTGTGCAGCAATGTTTCTCTTTCTGTTCGCAGTTATTCTTGGGGCTCCGTCTTTCTTTTCAGAAAATAGTGCTGATGCTGTTGCTGGTATCTTTATTATGCTAGCTATGACCTTAACTGCTGCTGTCGTGGGCTCTGATTTTAGAACATACCGAACACTAAAGCGCATAAGAAAGAGGTTAATAGAACTAGAAATGGTATCCAATGCCCAAGCAAAGCTATTTTGGAGCGTGCCTTGGCATAAATCCTAACAAACTGTTTAAGAGTGATTCGCAACGCATGGCATTTTTACTATGCGTTGAATTTAGTGTTTAAGGTGGTATACGGCGGCATCGGTATTGCGTTGCTCACACCTTAACAGGGCGTTATACCTTTAGAGGGAAAAATGGACATTGTACTAGGTACTTACAAAGATCCTGCTTATGGTCTTGATTGGCATGAGCAAACTGATGGCGCTGAAGCCTCAATTAGAGAGTTACTTAGCAAATCTGCTCTACCAATTGAGCTTTCAATTCGAGAAAGCAACATTGGTCGGGGTGCTGATTACCCAGTTACAGTAATACAAGTTCTTTCAGTTCTAGGCTTGGTGGGTTTTGTTATTCCGGAAGCACACAAGCGTGTAAGGGAGTCTATCGAAGAATGGTCTCGTATAAAGGGACACTTCGTAAAGCTTCACAAGTTACTGTCGCGAAATTATCGGATTATTTCATTACCTGAAGAAGTCTTGTTCGTAAAGTCTGTTGAAGCGCTGCTTACTGAAACAGAAGCGAGTGACGCTGTATTTATTCGCTGTGACTCAATTCATAGTGTTGGTAGCTTCGAGAAATTTGCAGGCTTAAAAGGTTTCTACTTTGATTGCCAAAATAAGCAATGGCGTGTAGTCATTGATGGTTTGGGCACCGTGAAGCTAATAGAACAGGTATAACAAACTGTTTAAGAGTGATTCGCAACGCGTGGCATTTTTACCATGCGTTGCCTTTAGTGTTTAAGGTGGTCTGCGGTGGCTGTTGTATTGCGTTGCTCACCCCTTAACAGGGCGTTATGCAATTCGAACAACAATCAACGATGAGAGTGTAAATAATATGAAAAATGATGTTCATTATGTTGAATTAGAAGAAAAAATTAGAGCTATGGATATCTCATCTATGTCTGCATTGGATGATAGCTCTTATCGTGAAGTGATTAAAAGTGAGTTATTCTTCATTGACTCTCATGACATCCTTCGCGATTCCATTACTGGTCATCCTGTGGCAACTTCCATCGAGCAGCTTGAAATCTTAATCGAAGAATTAAGCAGCATGCGTTTGAGAATGGTGTCTAGAAACGAGTAGGTGGTTTTATGTTTATTTTGTCAGTATTCAAAAGTGATGAAGTTGATCAAGAGTATTTTGAAATGGCACTAAATTGCTCTGCTCAAGCGCTGGTTTCCATTCTTGATGACGAGAATTTAAATGTTAGTGTTGATGAAGAAAAGGCGCAGATACATGTAAAGTTGGTTGATGGAGCAAGCCCCAAAAACTCTCTCACTCTAGAACAATTTAAACAGTTAAGTAAGTCTGCTTTCATGGAGAGTGGGAAGCTTTATGATGAGTTCCATCATTTAGAGGCGGTTGAGGAATAATGGCATAACAAACTGTTTAAGAGTGATTCGCAACGCGTGGCATTTTCGCTATGCGTTGGTTTAAGTGGTTAAGGTGGTATGCGGCAGCATTGGTATTGCGTTGCTCACACCTTAACAGGGCGTTAGCACTGGGTTGGAATCAAAGGTCAAAAGTTTTGATGTTTATTGGTTTCTTTCCCAGATTTACACCTGATCAAATGTGCCTCTCACGTTCGCTCCGGTGGCACTAGATGTATAGTTTTCGCTTGGGTTTCACCGTTTACGGTTTCTAACTTTCGGGCTATTTCACTGGCGCGGTTTCTTTGATACGGTTGATTTATTGCCTTAAATTTGGCTATTTGTCGTGGTTGTTGAAGTCCGATGATCGAATCCTTTGCAAATTTTAATACTGTTAAAATCGGGCAGTTTTGCATGTTTTTCTTCTTGCCAACTTGCGCTTAAAGTTAGTTTTCAGTTTGGCAGCTGTCTGTTTGGTTTCAGTGTTTTAAGTCATGAGTTTCGTGCTATATTTCAATATCTTGGCGTGTACCAAAGGCTTTAAGGGCAGCGTGCTAACAAACAGTTCAAGTGGGATTCAGCACGCGTGGCATTTTTGGTATACGGTGGTTTTGGTGTTGAAGTGCAATGCGGGTGCTTGGTCATTGCGTGCTTCACCCCTTAACTGGGCGTTAGGCAAATGGAGATAGGCGTGAGTTTAAGAATAATTGAAGTCGTAGATTTTCAGTCGTCGTGGGCTGATGATTTTAACCGAGAGAAAGCGCTAATCTGTAATGCGTTAAGTCAAGAAAATGTGGTGGGAGTTCACCATATCGGTAGCACTTCAGTTGAAGGTCTATGTGCGAAACCAATTATAGATATTCTACTTGAAGTTAAATGTCTCAGTGAGCTGGATGAGCAAATTTGCTTGATGGAATCGCTAGGTTATCTTGCTAAAGGTGAGTTTGGTATCCCGGGTAGGCGCTACTTTCAAAAAGGTGGGGTTCAACGAACTCATCAAGTCCACGCCTTTCTAACAGGTTCACATGAAGCGCAAAGACACATTGCTTTTAAAGAGTATCTTATCGCTTTTCCTGAAGTGGCCGATGAGTATGGTGTGTTAAAGAAAACTGGAGCAGCAATCTGCAACAATGACATAGATGTATATTGCCGCCATAAAGACAGCTTCATTAAAGAGCATGAGGCTAAAGCTCTCAACTGGAAATTTGCCTAACAAAGCGTTCAAGAGGGACTTGGCACGCGTGGCATTTTCAATTTGCGTTGTGTTTAGTGGTTAAGGTGTTATGCGGTCACTTTTGTATTGCGTGCCTGCGCCCCTTAACGCGGCGTTATGTTTACGGGAGAAAACGGTGATTTTAGGGCTCAATCATATAACCATTGCAGTTAGTGACTTAGATCGCTCTCTTCAGTTCTATCGGGAGACGTTGGGATTCACAGCTCATGCTAAGTGGGACAACGGAGCTTATTTATCAATAGGCGAACTCTGGTTTTGCCTTTCCCACGATGAACCATGCCCTAAAACAGACTATACCCACGTAGCTTTTGATATCGAACCAAAAGAATTTGAAGCGTTTGCGAAGCGCATAGTTTCATTGGGTGCAGAAGTTTGGAAAGAGAATAAGAGTGAAGGGCAGTCACTTTATATCTTAGACCCTGATGGCCACAAACTAGAGATACATTCAGGTTCGCTGAAAAGCCGGTTAGAATCTCTAAGAACGAAACCATATAGTGGGCTCGTTTGGCTTTAAACATAACAAACAATTTAAGAGTGATTCAGCACGCTTGGCATTTTTAGTTTGGATTTGGTTCAGTGTTTACGGTGGTCAAATTAAGTGTCGTGGTTGCGTGCTTCACACCTTAATTGGGCGTTAGGCCTTTTGTGGTAACAATGGAGTTAATATGGAAAGTAAAATGCGTAACCCAGAATTAGGTGCGATTTATACTACGAAAATTCTAGGTGAATTATTGGAAAACTGGCCAAGTAAAACCTATCTTCACTGTTCTGCAATTACGGGAATCGAGTTTGATGAAGACTCTGTATTCGACTCATTTGAACCTCAATCTTTCCCTAAAGAGTGGAAAGTGTGTAGTGACTTGGTAATCTGGTTGCAAAAGGAAGGCTTTATTAGAACTGAAGGGCCTCGTGGAAGTGTATTCAACTTTGGTGCTACTGAAATCACAATGGCAGCGATGACTGCAATAAACCAAGTTCCAGACCCGATAAACCCTGATTCACAAAGAACCTTAAAGGATACACTTACTGACATCGCGAAAGATGGTTCGGGGAAACTGGCTGATAAAATTATGGACAAAGCATTCTTTGCTTTTGTAACAATGCTGGAAAAAAGTGTAGGGTGAAACAGGCCTAACAAAGCATTTAAGATGGATTCCCAACGCTTGGCACTTTTGGTTTGCTTCAATTTCAATGTTTACGGCACAATACTTTAAGTTCAGTGGTCTGCGTTGCTCACCACTTAATGCGGCGTTAGCATACTTTGATAGGAGTTCAGATGGCTACGATAGTCGAACAAATTGTTAATCGTGAAATTGACTCGGTCATCGTGTACGAATCTGATCAAGTTATAGCTTTTGCAGACCATGATCCAATCAACTTTGGGCATATTTTAATTTGTCCTAAGACTCAATACCGTACATTCATTGACCTGCCTGAGTCTGTGTTTTTTGAGATCATCGACGTTGCAAGAGATTTATATAAACGTATAGAAGCTAAGTTCAATCCCGATGGTATCGGCTTTATGCAAAACAATGGAGAGGCACCTCATTTCAACGAGCTCGATCACTACCATTTGCATATTTTCCCTAGGTTTCATGGAGACCAGTACGGTTGGGTTAGTAGTGAACTTGGAATTCAAACTATGGATAAACTAAGAGAATCACTTAAAGATCTATGAGCATTGAAAAAGTATGCTAACAAATTGTTCAAGAGTGATTCGGCACGCGTGGCATTTTTACTATGCGTTGGTTTTGGTGGTTAAGGTGTTATGCGGAAGCATCGGTATTGCGTGCCTCACACCTTAACAAGGCGTTAGTTTGCTACAAAGAATCTGGAAGTATTGAGGAAGATATGAAAGTAGATATTAGACCAGCCAAGGAAGACGAACTGGAACCTCTCCATTCTTTGGTTATTTCAAATGATGAATGGATGAAGTTCAATGGCCCTTACTTTCCATATTCTCACCCAACATTAGAACAGTTTGAAAGTTCATCATTTCAGCGTTTACTAACAGGCTCAGACTTACAATTAATCACTGTTGACGACATTCCTGTTGGAACGGTTAGTTGCTACTGGGAATGTGAAGAAACGCGTTGGCTTGAAGCTGGTGTAGTTATTTATGATGCACAGTATTGGGGTAAGGGAATTGCTGCGCTTGCTCTACCTTTATGGGTATCGTACTTGTTCGAAACTAAAGAAATCGAGAGGGTTGGTTTAACTACTTGGTCGGGTAATCCTCGAATGATGTCTTTGGCTTTAAAACTGGGTTTTCAACAAGAAGCAAGACTTAGAAAGGTTCGCTACTACAAGGGTGAATACTATGACTCTGTCAAATATGGGGTGTTACGGTCGGAGTGGTCAGAACGCAACTAACAAAGCATTTAAGAGTGATTCGCAACGCTTGGCAGTTTCGCTTCGCTCAAGTATAGCCAAGCGCTGCTCACACCTTAATGCGGCGTTATATGCTCTAGAGGAAATGGATAATTCGATGATCGAGACTGAAAGACTAATACTTAGCCCTGTAACCTCAGAAGATTCTGATATTTATACAAAACTTCTCACTTGCGCTGAAACAACAAGATATTTACCGGGTGGAAAGCCTTTTAGCTCGGAGTACATTCAGAATTACGTACCAAGCAAAGTGGCTCACTGGTCGAAAGGCTATGGTACTTTCATTGTTGCGTTAAAGAGTAAGCCATCTCAAAAAATCGGTTATGCTGGCGTTGAGTTAGTTCCTGACTCGAGTTTTTCAGATATCAGGTATGCATTACTATCTCAATATCAAGGTAAAGGGTACGCTTTTGAAGCTTCAAAGGCAGTCTTAAATTTTACCTTAGAATCGGGTTTGGTGTCTGAAGTTTATGGTGTAGCGGTAATAGAAAATCTGGCATCAGAAAAACTACTACGCAAGCTTGGTATGCAAGAATCCACAGAACGTTTGTACGACAGTGATGACTTGGTTACTCTCTCTACTCAAGCACGCATATAACAAAGCGTTTAAGACGGATTCACAACGCTTGGCAGTTTTGGTTTGAATCAAATTTAGTGTTTACGGCACAATGGTTTAGGTTCGGTGGTCGCGTTGTTCACCACTTAACGCGGCGTTATGTGATATGTGAGCATACTAACAATTAAGAAATGTAGAGTTCGGGTTATCTCATGGTATTATGCCGTTAGTTTCATTTTAATTACGAGGTCTTCGCTATGTCAGGCGTCAGCATTTGGCAACTGCTTATACTCATTGTATTGATTCCACTTGCATTTCTTCCTTCAATTATCGCGTTAAAGAAAAATCATCCTTATAAGGTTCCTATTGTTTTAATAAATATTCTGGGTGGTTTATTGTGGGGAGTTGGTTGGCTAATCGCTTTGATTTGGTGTTTCATTGTCCCAGAAAAGAAAGCTGCGAGTATTACTAATATTGCAGATGAAATTGATAAACTTCATTCTTTGAAAGAGAGAGGTGTTATCTCTGAAAGCGAATTCAATGCCAAAAAGAAAGAGTTAATGCAACTATAAGTACCACTTAGTATCAAGTTTGAAGTGCGACACTTAGAGTAGCTGCTCATAAATATACTCCGTTGGTGTCTTGTAACCAAGCCTTTGGCGTGGTCTGTTATTCAGTTGGCTTCACAGTCTTTGTGTCACATGAGCCATTGGGGTTTTCTTGGGTAAATATTGGCGTATGAGTCCATTTGTATTCTCATTGGTTCCTCGTTCCCAAGAGTGGTAGGGCGTTGCGAAGTAAAACAAGCATTTATGCTTGTTTTCTATCTCCTGATATTGATTGAATTCTGTACCATTATCAGCAGTGATAGTTCTAAATGGTAAGTTTGAACGCGTAACGATCTCTGTCATTCTCGCGTTGAGTGATGCAGTTGTTCGGTCATCTAGCTGTCCGATATAGGTGTAGCCAGTCATTCTGTCAACGAGAGTGACAATGCAGTGCTTAATTCCACGACCGATCACGGTATCTATTTCCCAATGTCCAGGTTCTAGGCGTAACTCAGCTTGTTTTGGTCGTTCTGTTATGTGCCTTTTAGCGGCAATTCTCCC
>NZ_JADDYG010000291.1:11368-30802 GCF_015163535.1 Vibrio sp. OPT46
CTGACGTAAATGTTTCCAGAGCATGCCTCCGTTGGCTTTATCGGTCCAAATGTGCTGGTAAATAAGCTCATGGCTCATCACTGGATAGCCATGTAAACGGCAATACCCAACGATTTGGTCAGGACTCCAATCGAGCATTATAAGCGCGTCAATAATTTTGAAATCGTGCTTGGTATACCGCTTGTTACGCCGTGATCGGCTCAACCTGTTTCTAGCTCTTTGTTGCGCTCTAGCTGGCTGATAGGAAGGGTTGGGGCGATAGGCGTTGTATCGAGA
Organism: Vibrio sp. OPT46; assembly: GCF_015163535.1. Taxonomy (NCBI): domain Bacteria; kingdom Pseudomonadati; phylum Pseudomonadota; class Gammaproteobacteria; order Vibrionales; family Vibrionaceae; genus Vibrio; species Vibrio sp. OPT46. The sequence continues at coordinate 11,645 of NZ_JADDYG010000291.1, forward strand.
GTTACGTTTAAATTCTCGGTAGATAGTGCTCTTGTGACGCCCTAGCTCTTTAGCGATGTTGACGACACTAATGCCTTGCTTTCTAAGTGCGGACATCATATACCTTTCATTCTCAGTGAGGTGTGTGTAATTCATGGTTTTTCACTTCTTGGCGGGAGTAAAACTTATGAATAGCACATCTCACTGTTTTAAATTTCAGGGGTGTCGCACTTCGTACTTGAATCCAAGCAATAGATGATGAAGTAAAAGTCCCTAGTCCAACAGAGTTTTGTGAAATGTGAATTTAAAGTGGGCTTGTCTCAAGCAGCTACAATTTTTCTATTTCTACTTTTAGTTCGAACCATAGAGTTTCTGGAGGACACCCACTAGATTGCGAGGATGCTCTTTCTCCCTACACACGGGAGGGATCAGATGCATCGCTTTCCACTCCCTTGTATCGTATGTGCCGTCTCTCGAGCTATCTTTGATAGCTATGCGTGTTTGTTCGAGTAGTTTTAGGGGATTACAAAACAGAATTAGTGGTTACAAATCTTTAAGATAATCTCGATGGTTTCATCAATAAGAACATGTCTATCCTCTGTGGTTTCTTGCAAATAAACACCCAAAGATTCAGTAATGCTAAATATCGAAATTTGCATCAGCGTGGTCAAAGGCTTTTCGTTGGATAACATAAATGGCGATAATATTTTCTCAATCACTCCGCAGAAATAGTCCCTGATATCGCTTTCTATACCAGTGTGCTCTGGATAGGCTTTTAACGCCGAGACAATATCATCATAAACTTTCCCATGAGTTTCGACACAGTTGATGTAAGACGATACGTAAACGGCGATGGCACTGCGCAAATTATTTGATTGCATTTTAATCAGGCTATTCATTTGGGATGACAGCTCATCATCACAGCGCCGAAATAGCGAATACAACAGCATTTGGCGATTTGAAAAATGATTGTAAGTAATGGGCTTAGTTACACCAGCTTTCTTTGCCAGACTGATCAGAGTCAGGGCGTCCGTTCCCTGCTCTTTAACCATATCGAAAGCCACATCCAGAAGCTGGTTATAACGTTCTTCCTTTTTAAAACGAGACTTCAACATGACTTTCCTTATTTTTCTACGCAAAATCAACTTTGGGGAAATCAATCTTTGGTTGAGTGATGTTATTGACCCAATTACTAAACGTGTTTAGAGCAGTCCATGCACATATCTGAATGATCTGGCCTTCGGTAAGTCCATGAGCTAACGCCGAGTCAACATCTTCTTTACTCAAATGTCCTTGCTTTTCAAGAACCGTTCGAGCCAGGGATAAAATAGCTTGATCACCCAAGTTTGTTGCTTTAGCCTTCTGAGCATCAGCACATTCCTGCGATGATAACCCAATTTTCTTGGCAGAAAAAGTATGGCCAGATACACAATAATGGCACTTGTTGTAGTAAGCAACACAGAGTGAAATCAGTTCTCGTTGGCGAGCGGTGAGACTCCCAAAGTCTTCAAGACTTTGTTCAAAGTCTAAATACCCCCTCAGGCTTACACCATCAATACCTAGGGCGGCATAAAAGTTCGGGATCATGCCGTATTTTTTTTTGAAGTCCGTCAGAATTGGAGCTGCTAGCTCGTCTGCCGTTTGAATGGTCCTTAGTTTAAAGCTTTTCATTTCATCCCCCTTTTACTGTGCGGAAATTGGTAAACCGAAAATTAGATCGAATAACCAGTTATACAAGAATGTAAAGAACATAAAGAACAGAGTGAGCCCGGCATCTAACAGGAATGCATCCCAGAGGCTAATGCTCAACCACCCAGAAAAAATGGGTAAGGTGACAGTTATAAAACCCACCTCAAAACCAACAGCGTGTAACACTCGTCTTCGAAAGCCTCTTCCACGGGTGCTCAATGTTTTTTCCCAGAGCTCAAACAGAGTGTTGTAAAGCGTGTTCCAAATAACAGCCAGTACTACAGTGATTATTCCAAGTAGTACCGGATGTCCTGAATCCTCTTCTGCCCATGCATGAAACGCTATACTGATTAGTACTAAAGTAATAGCTTCATAAAAAAATACATAAGTAATTCGTCGTTTTATACCTTGCATTGTTCTCTCCTCAATATTTCAAATTAATTTTTATTAATTTGAGAAAACAGGAGGACAGTGAGTGCATCGGGAAGCTTTCGTTTTGTCGTGCTCCCGTACAACCCAAATGTACACACGACTTAACCAATAGGATTTCTGTGTCATAGAGTTAGTTACTAATGGTAATTTACAATTAATTATACCAATGGTAACTTAATCGGGCAAGTGAACTAAAACAACTTTTTCCCTGCAATGTTTCACTTTAGAGAAGGGACTTTATGGGCTTTGTTGCCTAATTCAGCGTAAGAGCGAGCGCTAGCTAAATCGTTCGTATTTTAAACAATATACTGAGTTTCGGGCATACCTATCCCAGTTAGCTTGTTGTGTGCTTTGATCATGGCGTAGGTCTCACCAACTTGTGCGTTGTAATTTCGAAGCTTGAGTGAAGCACCTAGTAGTTGTTTTACGCGATACATAGCGGTCTCCGACAATGAACGCTTATGGTATCCATACTTCTGTTTCCACTTTTTGTTCGAGCCATAGAGCTTTTGGCAGCCAACTGCCAGATTGCGTGGATGCCCTTTTTCCCAGAAAGCTGCCCCCTCACGCGGAGGGATTAGAGGTATCGCTTTCTTAACCCTAATCGCCCTGTGACACCTGATAGTGTCAGCTCAGCGGCGATAATTTCATGTGTATCTGTATCAATCGCAAGATGGAGTTTACGCCAGACTCGACGCTTGCCATCGGTTCCATGCTTTTTCACTTTCCATTCTCCCTCACCGTATACCTTAAGACCAGTTGCATCGATGGCCAGGTGTTGGATAGCGCCTCGTGTTGAGGTTTTGAAATTAACCTCTACATCCTTAGCTCGGCGACTTATACAGGTATAGTGAGGGCAAACCAATGGGACGTTCGCCAATCTAAAAACAGAGTCGATAAGGCCTTGTAACGCCCTTAAAGGTAAGGAAAAGATGCGCTTTACCATGAGAGCCGTCGTGATAGCGAGATCACTAAACAGTCTTGGTTTGCCACGTCTTTCCTGTTTTGGGTGTTTCCACTCAGTTATGGCTTCCTCGTCAATCCAGAACGTCAGTGAACCTCTGTTGATCAAGGAGTTATTGTACTGATTCCAGTTAGTTGTTTTGTATCGAGGTTTAGGCATGAGGCTACGATGATTGATGGGTGTAGCCGATCAGATCGTAGCTTCTTGATTTAGTTCCATCGATTTAAGAAACAAAGCCTACTCTTACTCCAAATTCAGATTTATCAGAAAAGAAAAACGCAAGAGTGGTAATGTACGCGTGGGGTGATGCTGATGTTGATTTATTGAGAAACCAAATAGAGTTCGTTGGTTCCGAAGGCTACGTAGCACTGCATATGAATGACTTATGGAGTGCATTCAAAAAATGGGGTCTTGAGTTTTATGAAAGAGTTTTCGAATGACATGGAGGCCCAAAAGCGGGCGAGGTCGCACTTTTCCGCTTCTCCAGCAGGACGTTTAGGCACAGTCAAATACAGGGGAGAGTTGCAGGAGAAGGAGAACAATAGATTTCTATTTATGAATGGGCGCGGTGTGTACTTCTGACACGACGATTTGCTTTCGATATGAGCTCAATGAGACACGAGCTATTAAATTCTCACATCAAGGGTGTTCACCATCCTGATTCAGGGCGGAGAACTACGCTTGATAAAACAATTAAGTGTGATCTAACAAGACTGATGTATTACGCCTTTGATGGCATAGGGCGCACCGAAGAATAACGACGCCAAGCTTCGCATAGTCGTAGGTCTTCAATGTGAGATAAACTTATCGGCACCTCCTTCATTCCTTCCAACGAGGCTTGACCTCCGACTCTAACCCGACGAATGATATCTTGTTTAGAATCAATGGTAACTTGAATCAAAGATAAAGCCCCCATTGCGCGTCCTTGCTCTAAAGAGAACGTTAATCTATCAGTGATACCATGCTTAGCAAGATAACAACCTAAAGCCCCACTCGCACTGCCTGTAGCAGACTCCTCATTTATGCCATACAGTGGTGCAAAATTTCGGCATTGAGCAACGGTTGACTTCTCATTACAGAGTTCAAATATGTGGAAGCCGATAGTATTGAACTCTTGGCTTAGCTTAGATATCGCAGCAAAATTAGGCGTTAGGCTATCTAAATGCCCAGCCGCCAAAGGAATGAAGACATCTGGTAGACCTGTCGAGATGATTTCAATGGGCAATCCCGTATTCGTAATAGCCTCGCTTTGAATACCAAGAGCATCCGCGATTTTATCAACGCTAGGAGCGCGACGAAACTGAGGTTTGGTTTGATCCATTATAATAGAGCCATCATCGACGGCTACATGGAGAATACCTGCTTTTGTTTGTTGTGTGTAACCACCTTGCTCAATGAACCCCTGCGAAGCCAATACGAAAAATGCAGCCAAAGTAGCATGACCACAAAAGTCCACTTCTCCTTCAGCAGTAAAAAATTCCACTTTGAAATCAGTTTCATTATTGGCGTATACAAAGGCCGTTTCGGAAAAACCAACCCGCCGTGCGATATATGTTTTTTGTTCTGTACTGAGGGAGGGAGGGCCTAAAACAACGCCAGCAGGATTCCCTCCAGAGTCATCTTTGGTAAACGAGTTAACCAGGTAGACGTTAATAACATGATCAACCGCATGTGTCGTATCAATGGTCACAGCTTCATTTCCTTAAAATTACCAAGTTCGATCTAAGTCTTGCGCGTAAAGCTTGATAGCTCGTTTGTACGTTAAAATGTCCTCTGAGCTTGTTGTGTCAACCAGAAGGTTCAACAACAGCTCAACCGCTTTTTTATGCTGTCCAAGGTTATACAAACACATTGCATAAAATGGCATCACCTCCGTTGCATTAGGGAAAAGAGCACGTGTTCTTTCAAACAAAGCGGCGGCATCATGATAGTTACCGAGACTTCTGTACGTACTAGCCAGTCCAAACAGAGCCTCAAAATGGTCGCTCTCATCGAGGTCACCAGTTAGTGCGGCGTTATAATGCTGAACCGCTTCTGACTCAAGCCCTTGATTATCATAAGACCATGCGATATGAAGGTGCGCTTGAGGTGCGATATCTTCGTTGCTAAGAAGGCGTGTCAATAATTTTCGGCTTCCCTCAAAATCACCGTTATTCCTTAACTCGATAGCCCGTTTAATATGCTCATTCATAGATTTCTCGTTTCCTTCCAGTCATTAAGTGGTCGCTTTTTACTATGTTTTAAAGTTTAAAGCTTGTAAAAAAACAGCACATAAGATGAGTGTGAGCATCGACGATGTCAAATCAGGTAAACCATCACAAATTCATCATAGAAATGAGTAAATTGACTTATTAGCGACGATGAAATGAAGATGATCCTTCAATACGACCATTATTTTTAAGTTTATGATTTATGGGGATTAAGGAGCAGGAATGGACGAATTGCAGGCTCGGATTTGTGAAGAGCTAAAAAACAAGTATAACCCCCACACCATTATCTTATACGGCTCATATGCACGAAATGAAGCGAACGAGTCTAGCGATATAGATGTTGCTTGCTTCTGTGATGATACGCAAGAGTGCAAAGATGCGAGAATGTTTCACGGTGTCTTTTTAGATGCGGTTGTGTATCCGACGGCTTACTTAGACTCGGTGCCAGAAGAAGCCCTGAGATTCGGTGATGGTGTTGTACTTTACGATGAGCGCGGACTTGGTGTCGAGTATCTCTCAAGAGTAACGCAATGTTTAGAAGTGGGGAGAAAGCCTTTGTCTGGAGATGACGTAGCGTATTTGAGAGAATGGGTAGAGAAAATGTTACTTCGAGCAAGCGCAGAAGATTTGGACGGCAACTATCGTCGAACATGGCTGCAATACGAGCTATTAAGCCTTTATTTTGAAGTGCGAGGTTTGTGGTTTCTTGGTTCAAAGAAGAGTTTTAATTATCTGAAGAGTCAAGATAAATCGACGTATGATTTATTTGTTCAGATGTATCATGAGCCTAACAATCTCGATGTATTAAGAAGATTAGCGGCGATAGTCATCAGAGTTTAATGGTCAATACTTGGGTTGTACGTCTAGTAATGGTGTTAACTTATGCAATAAAGCTCGAGTAAGTGGTCAAGGTTGAGAGTTCCCACGGCGTAGAGCCAGCTTTCACGTTGTAGGGTTAAGCCTAGATGAGAATGCTTTGCTGTAGAGTGATATGAATCATGTCTAAAAGTGAACCGTTAAAGATAAAAAGTAGAGCACAAAAGATGAAAAGTGGCACCCCACAAGACTATAGCGAAGATATGTATAAGTTCTACTTTGAAGTTGGCGAGTGGGAAGGAGATGCTCTCGCAGTTATTGAATCATTTCTTGGTCATTCTCGCTCGAAGAATATCATACACGTGGAGTTTGGATATGAACTAGCTATGCCTATCCAATGTGTACCAGACTTAGTGACACTTCTGAATGAGAAAAACATAGCCATTTATCAGGTAGTGCGTGGTGAAAAAACAGACGAATCATGGCGATAATGGTCAACTTCATATAATAAATTGTTCAAGAGTGGTTCAGCACGCGTGGCATTTTTTGTATGCGGCGGTTGTGGTATTGAAGTGCCATGCACCCGCTTAGTCATTGCGTACTTCACCTTTTATTGGGCGTTAACTCATAGAAGTTTTTATCTGAAACTGACGAGTTAGGGTGGAAGTTCTAACTCGGAAGTGTCCAACTTCGATCTAGCTGGTGAAGCCAGCTTTTTTTGCAGGGTGTACTAAGATGTGGGCTTGATGTATCTCGGTGTCCCACTCTTTCATTTCAGCAAGAAACAGGCCGTGAGCATTAATCGAATTGATAAGTTCTGGTGCACGCTCTAGTTGGATAAGCATCGATAACGGGGTGACTTGATTGTGTTCTTGGTCAAAACCGTGTTCGACTTGTTCCTCTAGCATATAAAGAATTCCAGGCTCCGCTTCACTACCCTCCTCAAACAGTCTTGATTCGATACCCTCTACGTCATAAAGGTGTACGAGTAGGTTATTAAGCTTTTCAGCAAAGACGAGTTTTGTATGCTTCGACTGTGAATTAAGTTGATGCAGTTTCATTTCTAGGTTCCCACCTTTTTTCTTGCTACGCTGAGCATCAGTTTGATGTCTTTTTTGATATTCGATAACGACTTATCGTTGAGCTTTGGCTTAAGGTACTTTATCGGTATGTCATTGCGTGATGTTACTGGAACAAAACGGGAAGATGCGGATACCTGACACAGCAAATGAAGCAGGGCGTGGGTAATGACGTTGTGAAGGTTGTGGTAGTAGTCAAAGTCTCGTTTGATTTGCATAGCCAAGGTAGCGTTGTGGGTGGATTTTAAGAATATGGGGGCTCGGCGTTTTAAATCAACCGTAATAATGAGTTCGGGAGTGGTTTCCCATACATAGAGTTATTCGTGAATTGCTAATGTTCGATTTTCCGAAAATGATAATTGTCCAGAGCTTTCACAGTTGCTACTCCGTAACTCAGAAGTGCCCCATTTTTAATTAGAGTAGGAATTCATTCACATCCTGCTAATCTGGCTTTTCCATACAAATACTAATAGAAAGCCTCGAAGCATGTTGACACATGAAGTCAGGATGATTGACTCACATTTTCCGCACACAAATATCTCTATTGTGACATTTGCTCGGTTACACGAGAGTAGATATTAGTTATCTTATCAGTTTCATATTTAATGAGAAGGTAGGGGGCGGTAAATGGAACAATTTTCACTAACTTACATGCTAATAGGAGCTATAGTAATCTTGCTTGTTGTCGGGATTTTTTGGGTAAGAAAGTCTTCAAAGCTGAGTCAGAAACTGGCAGTTACAGAAACTCAATTATCAGAGGCAGCAACAGCAATCGAAGAGTATAAAGAAAAATACTCTCAGATATTTGATATTGAAGCTGAGTGCGAGCAAATCAAGGATCAGCTGAAAATTGACAAGAAAGAGATAGAAGAAAAAGCGCGTCAAGCCTTACGCGAAATCGAATTCAAGAGAGACGAGGCAATTACGAAACGTCAATCTGTTGAAGAGCAGATCAGTGAACTTCAGGTCGACTACAAAAGTAAGAAAATCACTTATGACTCTTTAACTACGCAAATCGCCATATTCAGCGAAGATATTGAGCTTATCGAACTCGGATTCTATGAGCCAAAGTTCGATTTTGATGCATCTGAAACATTCAAAGAAGAGATCAAGAAATGTAAAGAGTGCCAGAAAACCTTGTTGAGAGAGAAGTCTTCCAGTGGAGCGATACACTGCTACCGCGAATGGACTGTAGACGGCTCTCGAAGCGAAGGCAAGAAAATGACCAACAAGAGTATTCGTCTCACCGCAAGAGCCTTCAATAACGAATGTGAAGCAGCTATTGCCAACTGTACGTGGAAAAACGTTACAAAGATGGAAGAACGTATAAAGAAAGCGTTCGCCGCAATCAATCAGCTAAATGAACCGAATGCTATATCTATTACAGAGCGTTATCTCAAAGAAAAGTTAAAAGAACTCCAATTGACTTACGAATATCGTGAAAAGAAACAACGCGAGAAAGAAGAACAGGCGGAAATCAAAGCACAAATGCGTGAAGATGCAAGAATAGAGGCAGAGATAAAAAAAGCAGAAGCGGAAGCTATAAAGGAAGAAAAACGTTATCACAAAGCTTTGGATGCTGCGAGAAAAGAGCTTGAAAAAGCTAGCGATGAAATGAAATCAGAACTAGAAAAACAGATTGCAAAGTTACAGGCAAACTTAGAGGAAGCAGAGCGCAAGCACCAACGTGCTCAATCAATGGCTGAGCAAACTAAGCAAGGTCATGTTTATGTTATTTCTAACATTGGATCGTTTGGGGAAAATGTCTACAAGATAGGCATGACCCGTCGATTAGAACCAATGGATAGAGTGAAAGAGCTTGGAGATGCTTCAGTACCGTTTACCTTTGATGTACATGCAATGATTCATACTGATGATGCTCCAACTCTAGAGAAGAAGCTTCACGATAAGTTTGATACTCACCGATTGAATATGATTAATCGCCGTAAAGAGTTTTTCAGTGTTTCGCTGGAAGAGATCAAACATGCGGTAAGTGACTTTACCGATCAGTCTGCGGAGTTCATTGAAACAGCTATTGCACAGGACTATTACGAAACACAAGCGATGAACAAACAGCGCCTAGCAAGAGAAGGAAAGTTAGAAGGAGAAGAGTTATCGTCTTCCAGTGCTCTCCCCAAATTTGCTGATGTCTTGTAGATCGCCTTATAGATTTTACTGAAAGGGGCATACAGTAATTTGAAATGTCCCACTTCGTGACAGCTTTGTCAATCTGGCACGATTATGCCCCATTTCGCGTTACAAACCCATCACGCAGCCTGCGTGATGCAACTTGCATGATGAACTTAAAACCGGAAAAAGCACGTGAGAAACAAGTAAATATTGCCCCTAAAGATTTCAGAACGCATTGTTTTGGCAATAGAGCTGTTGCAAAATTTGCAATAGTTGCTTGAATAATGAGAAAGTTCAGTTGTTGCAGATTCTGCAACAACTCATACCTGCCCCAAGACGTGTTTAGTGCGCATGAAACCAATAAGAGATTTATTTGTGCAACAAGCTGCTGCACAATTAGGAAATTGCCTGCTTCATCGAATGTTCAACAGGCTGTTGGACAAACTCCAACCCCAATTTTGCAACAGCCTGTTGCAAAAATCACTATGAAGCACTTCTGCCCCTTTCCTTGTTTCAGAGCTAATTTCTAGCTGCTCACTATGCTATAAACTATCTTATGTCATTTTTGGATCGAGAAGTAAGTTATGAGTAAAAAACTGTTGTCAGAAAAAGACCTTTTAGAAGGATTAACAAGTCATACTTCGCACACCGATGAATTCTCGACTACAAGTGAAAAAGATTGGGGGGCTTATTCGGAAGGTGCGGATAAGGCGGATGTCGACTTTCTAGTTGAACGACGTGATGTTTTTGACTCTTCCCGAATTGAATTTGAGGAAGATGAACAAGACCGAGAACTAGTTAAGCAAAGAGAAAACTCCCCAGAAATTGACGTTGATATTGATGAGTTGTGAACCAGTATATTTGTGTTTCGGAGTTCATCACCAGAATCAAAAAAGCCCCAAAGTGTATCAACTTCTCATTTGTTTGAATTGCCACCCGACCGAAAAATAACAAAAGTTAGATTTAGCGATGATATGAGCGTAAAAGCTACGCTTTAGTTACTTAAATTGGATCATTTAGGGCTGGATCTATACGAACGAGCTAAAGAGCAGAGTAAATATTTAATAGTAACTAAGAATAAGCCTAACTGTTCTTTGAGAGATTCAGAGCTATGGTAGATTGATAGAACGGAGCTGAGTAATCCTGAAAGATATGGTTGAATTGCTCACGGCTATCAAGCACAAAAGCAACTCGAACGTGGTCTAGGTTGTATGTCGTCAAAGCAGAGCGTAACCAACCCGCCAACGAACTCTCCAAAAGCGCTCTACAGCCTACGAACCACACCCATGTTTGCTGATCACTTCGAATAACATCTAAGATTTCTGACTTGTATCGATAACCATCTCCCATTGAAGTTAGGTCGATGTACACAACATTAGCTCCCAGTCCATGGTTAATGCGATTGTACGTATCTTGAAGTTCTTTACCGCATTCACTATCAAATGTGTGAAACCTCATCACGCCCAACTCCCAATAGCCGCGTATTAAGCGTTCTGGTGTACCTACAGGCCAGCTATCAAAGGTGTATAAGCTATCTTTACGCATCTACGAAACTTATTTTTATGAACGGATTAGATAAGTGAAGTCCAATGGCTGGACACATAAGCCAATATTTTAAGTGATTGAACCAGCCCATGCAGCGTATCTCTGTCTGTCAAAGTAGACTTAATGAGGGTGAGGTCATTGAGTACCTGGTGTTTACGCTCCTCATTATAAAACACCATGTAGTGCCCGATTTCAAGCTCTGCTTCACGGGGTGTGCTGTAAGCTTTTAAGTAAATCTCCTCGTATTACAGACTTCTCAATAGTCGCTCAATAAAAAGATTGTCAATCCAGCGACCTTTTCCGTCCATGTTGATCCATATCCCCCTGATTGAGCAACCTCTGTGTGAACTCAGTGCTAGTAAACTCGCAGCCCTGATCGGAGTTAAAGATATCGGGTGGTCCGTAGTATTGGAGCTCCTCTTCGAAAACCACGATACATAAAACTTGTACCCATGATGTTCGATAACCGCGAGGACAAAACCTTACAGTTATACCAGTCGATAATGACAACCAAGAACAGGAGCCCTTTTGTTGATAGTTCGTTCATTGACAAGAAAGTTTGTCACTTTTTCCTCTGTCGGTTTAACTTGACAGAGGTGATATGAACTGCCTATAGCAAACACGCCTTTGCCCCATTCCTTATATGGAATCCACGTATTTACAAAGTGATTTAGCTATTAAAGTTAAGATGCGGTCGTATATTCGGCTTCTTATTGAAGGGGCTACCTTCTAGCCTTTGATGTTTTGCGCACCTACTGTCCTCATCGTGCTATCAGCTTTAAAAGCATGAAGGAATGGTCAGGTTTTCAGTAGGTTGGTCTTACCTTTTATGCTTCATCATTTTGTAAAATCTAAGAATCTGTTAGTAATTAATTTGCGAGTAAAACAGGTTTGTATTCAGTCTCATACCGAAGCATTGCCCACGCTGTTCGTACCACCTTGTTAGCTAATGCGATGCAGGCCTTTTTGAAGCCAATACGATCAATGATACTCCTCAACCAAGCATCCTTCTGGGTCTTTGGTTTTTCGGGTAGTCGCCCAACGTAGGACATTGCACCAAGATAGAGAAGGGAGCGTAGCTCTTTCACGCCCCCGCACTTGTCGATCCCAATCATAAAGACCTTGCCACCTGAACTGTGTTGTTTTGGGGTAAGACCAACAAACGCTGAAGCTTGTCTACCATTCTTGAACTGCTTTCCATCACCAAGAGTTGTGTAGAGCATTGCAGCGGTTGTTTCTCCAACACCTTCAATTTCCATTAATCGTTGGCATGGCTCTATCTGACGCGTTAGAGCACTTTTCTCTTTTTCGAATGCGATGAGTTGTGCTTTCAGTTCTTTATATTGATTCCATAACATTGACAGAATGGAAACGACATTGGCTGGTATTGATGTTTCTCCATCAAGAGCTGTTTGAACCGACGCTTTTAAACCTTTTTCACCTCTTGGGTTAGCAACGCCATAACCTAACATCGTTCCTCGAATATGCTGTCCTAAAGAAACTACACTGCGAGATAAGAAACGGCGACTACTCTCTAAAGAATGCATTGACTGTTGCTCTAATGATTTTGGTCGGCTGTATTTGATACCTATTTGAATTGCTGCGTTAGCAATAGCAAGAGCATCATTGTGATCAGTTTTATGGCCTTCCAAGTACCCTTTCACTTTTTTGGGGTTAATGATGCGAACTTGATGCCCATGTTTTTCAGCAAGTTGCCCCCAGTAATGGCAACCGCAGCAGCCTTCCATTGCAACAATAGAAGGCTTTGCCTTAGCAAGAAACTCTTTCATTTTCTGTCGGCTTAAGGGCTTATTGGAAAGCAATTCACCATGAACACTGATATGACAGGCTTGAAGAACATTTTTGGCTAAGTCGATAGCGATAACATTATTCGTCAACATATTGGAATCCTTGTCTTGGTCTCATTCTCCTAAGTCTAATTGGCAAAGGAGGGAGTAGATTCCATACATCATGTTACCACTATCCCTTTCTAAGTTGTAAGAAAGTCATTTTCAATACTTGAACTTATGAAAGGCAAGACCAGAACTCATCGCTTGTCCTTTTTCCTACACTGACAGAACTGTTAGTAACCGAATGAAATATATTGTTTTAGTTGGATTTTGGATATGTATCACTGAAATTGTCCATATGCTGGCTATGGTTGAGATAGTTGGAAAATCAACCATATGCGGATAGACACGAATGATTAATGGTATCAGTAAGATAAAGAGCCTTCGTTCGTTTGGAATCTACGAGAACCATACGAATGTTGGGTGTGATGAGTTTGTGAGGTTTAATCTTATTTATGGATGGAACGGCTCTGGAAAGTCAACGCTTTCAAGATTGTTTAGAAGTATTGAGAATAAGTCTTTGAATAGCTTGTCGTATGAAACTCCGTCTTTTGATATTGAGTACAGTACTGACGGAACGAATGTAAATACTTTGACACAAGCTAATATCGAGACCAATCCACTCAACGTTCGAACGTTTAATAATGACTTTATTCAATAAAACATTGATTGGAGCGGTACGGTTAAGAGCATACTTCTAGTTGATAAACAGAAAATCTCAGAGCGTAAGCAACTTGACCAAAAGAAAAATGAGTTGAAGCAAAAACGAGAGGAGTCGAAGAGTGCCACCAAGACCGCCAGTGATTTAGAAGCCGAAATTAATAAGTTCCTCTCAGATACGGCGAAGAGCATCAAGATAAGCTTGAAAGTGATTGGAACAGATGACCGTAAGTATTTGAACTACAACAAAACGTCACTTGAGAAATTAATCACTTCCGACCCAACGGGGGTTAGTGACACAGACTCAGTACTTTCAGAGGAAGACATTGTTCATCATACGAAATCTGCCTCTCCTGTTGAAAAACCAAAAATTTCTTTGTCGATTTCACCTATACAAACAGACTTTTTTGAAAGTGATTTTAATGCACTGAAAGCATTAATGCAGAAGACCGCTGTAAATGAGGTAATAGATTTTTTAAAAGAAAACCCTGATGTCCAAACGTGGGTGTCTACTGGTATAAGTTTGCACGAAAAGCATGAATCAAATGAGTGTCACTTTTGTGGAAGTACGCTAACTGAGTCTAGGTTGACTTCGTTGAATAATCACTTTAGCGAGGCCTTTAAACTGTTAAAGGAAGAAATTGCGCAAGCTGACAAGTACTGCAAGTCGTTACCAGAAATCGATCTTCCAGCTGTAGATTCTTTTTTCGAAGAGTTTCAAGCTGCTTATAAAAAAGCTATAGCTCCACTCGACGAAATTAGAAGAAAAGTTTCAGACATTGTAAAGGGATGGGAAGATTGCCTCGTCCAGAAAACAAATGACCCTTTTGATGTTTCTATGGTAGTTGTAAATGTCCCTCAGAGTCTTATTGATGAATACAACAATGCTGTTGAAAGTATCAATGCTTGTGTGAAAGAGCATAATGACAAGTCAGGTAATTTCCAAGCTGTGACAGCGACACACAAACAAGCTCTTGAGCTACATTATGCTGCGGAGAAAGTTATTGATTTCGACTATGACATGAAGAAAAAGGCGTTAAAAGCGGAGCAGGATAAAGCTAAGAAAGTAAGTGATGAAATTACAGCTATCAATACAGAGGTAGTAAGGCTTGAGGCTGAGCTGTCAAATGAATCTATTGCGGTAGACCCTTTCAATGATGAGCTTGCTAAGTTCTTGGGGCGTACAGAACTTAAGCTAGAGTTTGATGCTAAAGAGAAAGGGTACAAAATATCTCGTAATGGCACTGGTAAGCTGGCTAATAACTTGAGTGAAGGTGAGAAAACAGCAATAGCATTCGTGTATTTTGTGACAAAACTTAAAGAGCATGATAACGATATCAAAGAAACTATAGTGGTTGTTGATGACCCAGTATCTAGCTTTGATTCAAACCACTTGTTCCATTCGTATTCATTTTTGAAAAAGCACTGCGAGAACGCTAAACAGCTATTTGTAATGACACATAACTTCTCGTACTTCAAGTTAGTCAGAGATTGGGTACTCAAGAAGAATAAATTCCCCAAGGGTAAAGACCCAATAATTAAATCAAGAGCATATACAATTGAAAGTACGTGTGACGGTGTTCGAAAATCTAAAATTGTAAGTGCTGGCGGTACGTTGACGGAGTACAACTCTGAGTATCACTACTTATTCTCAAAGCTGTATTCATTCAAAGACAAAGCGAATTTGAATATTGATGAAGCATACCTGTGCGCAAACTTATCGAGAAAACTACTCGAATCATTCTTGTGCTTCAAGCTCCCTAAGAAGAGAAGTAACTTTAGGCAGTTGGTAGATGATGGTACGCGAGGGTATTCAGATATCAAGTCAGAGGATGTTGAAAAAGTATATCGCTTTATAAACAAGTACTCGCATAACCAAGAGATAGAACTGGAAGATAATGCAGATAACTTGTTAGGTGAATCACCCGCTATTTTGAACACAATCCTAGACATGGTTAAGACAATAGATGAGCACCATTACAATGAAATGGAAGCGGTAGTAACAGCTTAAGGTTGGTTGATTGCGTTGTTCACGTCTTGATGCAACGTTATACCCTCCAGTGAATTACGAGGAATTATGGCAAGAATTTGGTTTTCTCCTGGTGACCTTGCCGATCATCTCCATGAGATAATAGGTTACAAAGCAGGTTTAGCTAGTTCAATTGAACAGATGTGCGATTTACTGTCAGGTACTGGATATGCTGATGATATATTGAGATCTGAAGGTAATGGGCTTGCTATTCGCTCTGAAGATTACGAGGATTTATATTACCAACTTTTATATAAGGTTGGTGTTACTGATACCCCAAGACAAGGATTGTTTACACAATCACAGTTCTTCATAAGAGCAATGAAAGAAAAAGGTTTAGATTACATTACTGATCTTCAAAATATTTACAGTAAACATTATAGACTGGGTGTAGAACTAGCAGTAAAAAACGGTCAAAGCTCTGTTGATCCTATGCCAATGCTAGCTGAAGCAATGGAAAGGTACGGAAAAACTGGAGCGAGTGACCTTATTGAATTGATGAAAATGTACGACGCTCATTTTCAGAATAGCCCTCATACTGCAGGGAGGTGGGAAGAATGGAAAGATATAGTCGATCTAAATGATTTATTCGAGAAACATCAACCTGTAGTTTCACATGGCACTTTCTTAGATCAACGCTTCATCAATTACCTGTCGAATAACTTGGCTAAATTGGGTGAAATCCACTGGCGAAAATTCGAAGAATTAATTAGTGAGTGTTTTAGTCAATCAGGATATAAAGTTGAACTTGGACCTGGTACCAATGATGACGGTGTTGATGTTCGTGTTTGGAATGATTCTGCTCAAATACACCCTGAATTTATCATTCAATGCAAACGGTATAAGTCGAAGATCGATAAAGTAACAATAAAAGGCTTATATGCAGACGTTTTAGAAGCGAAAGCAACAACGGGCTTACTAGTTACCACATCAGAATTTAGTCCAGGGGCTAGGACTACTATTTCAGCTCGAAGCTACCCAATTAAGGAAGTTAATGGGGAAAAGGTTTCTGAATGGATAAAAGCGCTGAGAACTCCAGGTTCAGGAGTTATCAGGATATAACATACAACTATAGCTTCAACATACTTTTTCTAATCTGACAGAAACGGATTGGAGTTATACATCTAACTCGTTTCTGTCCAACGGCTTGCTGACGGGGTAGATCATCGTAACGCAGAACTGCCCCATTATTTGGTAGACCTTTCACTCGTTCACATCCTTTTCATGGGCTTTTCCCCTACAAAAACTTATCCATTCTTCTAGTGGTGTTCGTTCGTAAACCCCAGTGTTGTATTACGGGGGTAAATTCCAAGAATAGGCGAAATTTGTCTAGGAGATCGGTGGCGGTCCAACTCACTTAACTCGGTGTCCAAAACTGACGGTGCGGATCACTTTTCCTCCCCCCTCTCTCCAAACTTTGGAGTAAATACCTCTTTTCAAAACTCTCTACGGTAAGTGGTTTGGAGTATTTAAATCCTTGAACTCTTGACACATTCATAGAGTTACAAGCTCTGTGTTGCTCAGGAGTTTCTATTCCCTCAGCAATAATCTCATAGTTAAGTGAGCGTGCAAGTGCACAGATGGCTTCAAACAACTGCCGAGAAGTGTGAACTTCGATATCCTTTAAAAAGCTGCGATCAATTTTGATAATATCGATTGGAAAGTATTTGAGATGAGATAAGGATGAATAGCCAGTACCAAAGTCATCAATGGCGATTTGAATACCTAACCGACTGAGCTCGTTTAACGTTTTCGAAGCGTTGCCTTTCGGGAGTAAACAGTTTTCAGTAATTTCAAACTCAATGTGAGAAGCACAGACTCCATACAAATGCAAAAATGCAGCAACCCTTTCGACCAGTTGAGGAGCGGATAGTTGTTTCGGAGAAAGATTCACTGCTAACGTAAAAGACTCAGGAAAGAAGCATGCTGTTCGCCATATCGACATTTGCCTAATCGCCGTTTCAATCACCCATTCACCAATATTCTCAATGAGCCCAGACTCTTCTGCAATTGGAATAAATACGTCTGGTGGGACGAAGCCTAGATCTGGATGATACCAACGAATCAACGCTTCGGCGCCAACAAGTCGCATTGATTTGTCAAATTGAGGTTGATAATGTAATTCGAATTCCTCTTTTTGTATGGCTTGCTTAAGGTTACTTTCAATGCGTAAACGTTGATCAACCGTATCATGAAAGGCTTTAGAATAGTACTGTGCCTGTTTTCGACCTTTCTCTTTTGCCCTGTATAGCGCGATATCTGAACACTTTCTCAACTCTAATGAGTTTGATGCACACTCAGGATAACTGGCTACCCCGATACTAATAGAAACCTCAATACATTGCTGGTCAATGTTGAAATTACTTTCAAACGCAGAGAGTATACGTCGTACAATTAAGTCAACCTGCTCTTCAGACGCTAAGTTAGTTGCAATCACTGCAAACTCGTCACCTCCTATACGAAATAGAGAATCACTATCTCGAGTGTTGTATTGAAGTCTTTGTGCTACTTCCTGTAAAACATGATCTCCCGTGACATGTCCATATTGGTCATTGATGTCTTTAAAACGATCCACATCGATGAGCAAGAGCGCTAAAGGTGTTTGACTGCGTGAAGCCATGAGTAAAAATTTCTTTAAGCGCTCATCAAAAAAGTGTCGATTAAATACCCCTGTTAACGTGTCAGTCTCAGCCAGTTGTTTTAGCTGAGTGTGAGTCTCGAGTACCTTTTGCTCTAAAAAGTAGCGCTCTGTTGCGATGATAATCGCTCTTCTCAAGCGGATCGAAGAAATTTCATTTTTCATCACGAAGTCTTGAGCACCCATCTCAATACATTTCAAAGCCAACTCTTCGTCATTACTATGGCTGAGCATGACAATAGACGTGGAAAAATCCGAATTTGATTTGAGTGCAATGAGCACTTCCATCCCCGTTGATGGTGGCAGTTGATAGTCCAGTAAAATCACATCAAAAGATTGTTTAAGGGCTTTGTCTAACCCTTCATGAGCAGTTTGCGCTTCTTCTATTATCGAGATAGGCAAATCTGTACTACGCAATGTTTTCTTAATTGCAAGTCTATCGATGGTATCGTCATCAATAATTAATACTTTCATATGCTGCCGCCATGAGTCATTGAACTGGTAATTCTACGATGCGCCAGTAGTTATCTAAAAAAGCAAGAACTTCATTAAAGTCCTGGCTCACCGAAGATTTGACCATGTAACCTGCGATATTTTTTTCATACGCTGCCGTAATTTCTTCATCTCTTCTCGAGGTGGTTAGCACAAAAATCACTAGAGAGCAGAGCTCATCATCTCTTCTCACTTCACCAAGAAATTCAAGTCCATTCATTCGAGGCATGTTTAAATCGAGAAGCACAATACAAGGGGGAGGTATTTCCCCATTTCGCAAGCATTCTAAGGCTTCTATTCCATCTCTAGCTCGGTAAATAGGGTTAAGTAACTTCAAAGTGTTGAGTGCTCGCTCGATGCCCATTGCATCAATATCATCGTCTTCCACTAAGAGAATATTAACAGGTTTACATTCAGGGGATGTCATGAGGCTTCCTTAACGAGTACGGGGCTATTTTTTTTGGGCCATGAAAAATGAAAAGCACATCCTCCGAGTGAGCTAGAGCCGATAGAATAATGGCATGAGTATAAATCCAGAACTTTCTTGATAATAGAAAGACCTAAACCACTTCCCTCAACAGTGTCTCTCGGTTGTAAGGTATGAAACAATTCAAACACTCTCTCCCTGAATTGTTCTGGGATCCC
>NZ_JADDYG010000291.1:30812-31721 GCF_015163535.1 Vibrio sp. OPT46
ATCTTCAACTAAGAGAATATTAACAGGTTTACATTCAGGGGATGTCATGAGGCTTCCTTAACGAGTACGGGGTTATTTTTGGGCCATGAGAAACGGAAAGCACATCCTCCGAGTGGGCTAGAGTCAATAGAATAATGGCATGAGTATAAATCCAGAACTTTCTTAATAATAGAAAGACCTAAACCACTTCCCTCAACAGTGTCTCTCGGTTGTAAGGTATGAAACAATTCAAACACTCTCTCCCTGAATTGTTCTGGGATCCCTGGTCCATCATCTTCAACCACAAACTGATACATGTCTCCGATATCCTCTCCTGAGACATAAATGGTTCCTATTTCCTTGTGGTGATGTTTGACGGCGTTGCTGATTAAATTACGAAGTATTAATTCAAGAGGTGTAGTTAATGTCTCAAACTCTCCGATATGGTTGTGGCAAACCAAAGAGATCTTACGTTGGGGAGAAATCAGTTCTAATGTCTCTTCACAATATTGCTCGAGATTAAATCTCCCTAGCTGGCCAGGCTTACGCCCCACACGAGAGTAAGCGAGTAAATCATCCAACAGTTTTTCCAACCTCTGCACGCGGTTGCTCAGCAAAGACGCATATTGTTCTGTTTGAGGGGTTAAAAACTCCGATAATTCCTCGATTAACCAAGTCACTAGCTGGGAAATACCGCGTAAAGGGGCTTTCAGATCATGAGAGGCGACATAGGCGAACTGATCAAGTTCTCTATTTGCCTCTTGCAATGCTTGATTTCTGACTTGAAGGTCTTTTGTGACCGTTTCTAACTTGTCTGTGCGCAATTGCAAATCTTTGGTCAAATGCTTTGCATACTCATCGACTCGCTCTTTTTCACGAACCAACATGAGAAATAAGATAAATAACAAGACATCCACGATAATACCGAAG
>NZ_JADDYG010000291.1:31731-35570 GCF_015163535.1 Vibrio sp. OPT46
TTGGGAAATACCGCGTAAAGGGGCTTTCAGATCATGAGAGGCGACATAGGCGAACTGATCAAGTTCTCTATTTGCCTCTTGCAATGCTTGATTTCTGACCTGAAGGTCTTTTGTGACCGTTTCTAACTTGTCTGTGCGCAATTGTAAATCTTTGGTTAAATGCTTTGCATACTCATCGACTCGCTCTTTTTCACGAACCAACATGAGAAATAGGATAAATAACAAGACATCCACGATAATACCGAAGATAAGAATAAGCAGAGGTTGAGTGGTATTTTGCTGCGCTTCAAACAACGGCGAACTTTGAATAACGAAGGTCCAAACTCTACCGTATATATTCAACTCTAGAGTTTGTGTAAAGTGCGGATCTGAATGATGGCGCATGTTTGATACATTAAGATCACTGTACAGTAATTCTTGATTATCATAGAGACTGAAATTCACGAGTCGTTTCTCTCCAGAGAGAGTCCCGTTCATCAATTTATTTACAATAAATGGGGCGTATACTAAACCTAAGAAACCATCTTTTGTATCTCCGTAGTACTCAGGAACTTCATCAGAAAACCAGGGGGCATAAAACAGAAAACCCGGCGCCTTTTCCGAGTCTTGAACTAAGGTAATTGGAGCAGTGATGGTGGCTGTATTTGTTAATCTGGCGTTTTTGGCTGCGGTGTATCGGTTGTTTTCATGCGCCATGTCTAGTCCCACGGCCTTTAGGTTATTTTGCATTGGTTCAATGTAGGTAATAGGCCAATATTCGGAAGCAGTTCGAGCAGGATGCGGCATATATTCAGACAGTTGCTTTCTTTGCCATTCTAAATACCGCTTTATTTTGTTATCAGGAACGTAGTGAATAACACCAATACCGTTGATGCCAGGAAAGTGTCGAGGGACATCAAACTGGTCAGCAAAAATTTTCCAGTCTGCTCTTGAGGCAGGAGCTTGATACATATGTAAGGCTGACACTCCTGCGAGCAGTGCCTCCTCATATTTCGACATCCGTTCTTGTACGAGTTCGACCAACTGATGGGCTTGAAACTCAAATTGAGTTTTTGCTTTTTGTTCCACCTGACTCGAGGTTACCGCCCAAGCGGTAAGAGTGAGCACGGCTGACAAAAAAAGTACAAGCCAATGATACCAATGGAGTGCACTTGCCCGTTGAGTCAATAAAGTTATCGTCAAAATTTAACTGACCTTTATAATTGTTATATGTAAATCAACATAATTGATTATTAAATTATATGCAAATATGTTCTTTTTTATGTTTTCTTGTTTGGTTTTATGGGTGGTTTCGTTTCTTCAATAGGTTGCGCGAAAACAAGTCGCCATGGTCTGAGCTGTCTTATCATTAGTGACCACGGTTTCATTATTAAAAAATAAGTGACTAGCGGGCTTGCAACCGTAACTCTCTGAGCTTTAGGCGGGCTTTGTTGCTTAAATCGATGGAACTAAATCAAGAAGCTACGATCTGATCGGCTACACCCATTAATCGTCGTAGCCTCATGCCTAAACCTCGTTACAAAACAACTAACTGGACGCAGTACAACAAAGCCTTAATAAACCGTGGTTCTCTGACCTTTTGGATTGATGAGGAAGCGATAGCCGAGTGGAAGCAAAACAAACAAGGCAAGCGCGGCAGACCTCGCCAATTCAGCGACTTAGCCATTACTACTGCACTGATGGTGAAACGCATATTCTCTATGCCGTTGAGAGCACTGCAAGGATTTCTAGACTCGGTATTTAAGCTGGCTAACATCCCGCTAGTTTGTCCGCACTACACCTGTATAAGCCGTCGAGCTAAGGAAGTTGAGGTTTCATTTAAAACTAAAACCATAGGTGCGATACAACACCTAGCCATTGGTGCCACTGGCCTCAAGGTTTATGGCGAAGGTGAATGGAAGGTCAAGAAGCATGGTACTGACGGGAAGCGTAGGGTTTGGCGTAAGCTGCATATCGCAGTAGATACTAGCACCCACGAAATAGTCGCAGCAGAGCTGAGCTTATCTAACGTAACCGATGCCGAAGTACTTCCCAACTTGCTTAAGCAGACACGTCGTAAAATCATTGAGATATCAGGCGATGGTGCTTATGACACAAGGAATTGCCATGATGCCATACGGATCAAGCGAGCTGTTCCACTCATTCCGCCACGAGAAGGGGCAGCCTTCTGGGAACGAGGACATCCTCGCAACTTAGCAGTAGGTTGCCAGAAGCTCTACGGCTCCAACAAGAAGTGGAAAAAGCGGTATGGTTATCATAAGCGCTCGCTCTCAGAGACAGCAATGTATCGGGTAAAACAGTTGGTAGGTGGGAAACTAAGCCTAAGGAATTACAACGCTCAGGTTGGCGAGACTTACGCTATGCTCAAAGCGTTGAACAAGCTTACAGGGCTTGGTATGCCTGAAACTCAGTATGTTGTATAGGAATTGCTCAATTCGGGCGGTTTGGTTTCCTGTCCGAATTACGCAACAAAGCCGATTGGGACATACAGTCGTGGTGATATTCGCTATAACAAACTGTTTAAGAGTGATTCGCAACGCGTGGCACTTTTACTATGCGTTGGTTTTAGTGTTTAGGGTGGTATGCGGCGGCTTTGATATTGCGTTGCTCACACCTTAACAGGGCATTAAATTCACTAACTATAGTATTTTAAAATGCTGTTTTATATAATCTGTTCAGAATTAAATATGAGTAAGGTTTTATATGGAAAACACAAGTACTAAGCAAGTAATTACCGCGCCAGTGGCATCAATCATTGTTACTTTGACAATATGTTTGACCGTGCTGTTTGCATTGGGATCTTTCAAGGCATCAAATTTAGATTATGCGACAGTTAACTTTGATGGTGGTTATAAAAAAATTGGAGTCATCAGTGAGCAACGTAGCTTTTCAGATGTTGAGGTCAAGTTTAATGACAAAGTGTTATGGTCAGGCTCATTAGATTACGTTGCTGGGGAAATTGCCAATAGCATAGCATCTGAAAAAGATCCTCAGAATATCACATGGAAAGAAGGCGTTACCTTAAGCGGGACAGCTGGTGTTTCATGGGATGGAAGTGAAAGTTCGTTTAAGCTAACGACGGAAACAATCGATTTAGTATCAACTAAGGAAGTTCCATTGTTAGTTCAAGACGTTATTACACAACTACGCACGTTGGACAGAAAGGTAAAAGACGAGAACGATATTAGTGCAAAGCAAGCATTAACTTTTTCAGAAGCTCCTAGTGCTTCATTTACTTTGACGAAGTTTCTTGCAGCATTAAGAAATATGTAAGCCGTTAATTTAACAAAGCATTTAAGAGTGATTCCCAACGCTTGGCATTTTTAATGCTAATCGTTGGGTTTTGTGTTTATGGTGGTATGGTTAGGGTCAGTGGTAGCGTTGCTCACACCTTAATGCGGCGTTATAGCTCAGGTCAGGTTTACTGCTCCAAAAATTATAGCTACGTTAATCACGTATAGTTTTGCTATCTATACGTTACTTGCGTATACTTTGCGTATGAAAAGTGTATTTGTCGAATCAACCATATTTGAAAAGTACCGTAATGAATATCTCAGCGATGATGAGCTTAGGCTTTTTCAAGCTGAGTTAATGTCTAACCCGAAGCAGGGTGACGTGATTCAAGGTACAGGTGGTTTGCGAAAGATTCGAGTTGCAAGTAAAGGTAAGGGCAAGCGTGGTGGCTCTCGCGTTATCTATTACTTCCTCGATGAAAAGCGTCGTTTCTACTTGCTGACGATTTACGGCAAGAATGAAATGTCTGACTTAACCGCAGACCAAAAGAAACAACTAAAGGCTTTTATGGAGGCGTGGCGTAATGAGCAATCGTGATCTATTTG
>NZ_JADDYG010000291.1:35624-62025 GCF_015163535.1 Vibrio sp. OPT46
CGGAGTTAAGTTCAGCACTTGTTGAGGCTAAAGAGCATTCAGAGGGCAAGCTTACCCTTAAAACTCATCAAGTTAACGACATCAGTGAGTTAAATATCTCACCTGATGAAATCGTGAGTATTCGAGAGCAGTTTAATATGTCTCGTGGTGTTTTTGCTCGTTTGTTGCACACATCATCTCGTACGTTAGAAAACTGGGAACAAGGGCGTAGCGCACCAAATGGACAAGCAGTAACCCTTCTAAAGTTGGTTCAGCGTCACCCAGAAACCCTGTCGCACATCGCTGAGCTATAACAAACTGTTTAAGAGTGATTCGCAACGCGTGGCATTTTTGCTATGCGTTGCTTTTAGTGTTTAAGGTGGTATGCGGTGGCTAAGGTATTGCGTTGCTCACACCTTAACAGGGCGTTATGTGCTTAGAGGGAAAATGGCATTGATTAGAGAAATGGATATCTCGGATTACTCTCAAGTTATTGAGCTTTGGTCTGAAACAGAAGCTATGTTGCTGCGTGATGCAGACTCTAGAGAAAACATAGGTAAATACTTAGAACGTAACCCCAATCTCAGCTTTGTCGCTGTAGATGGTGGCACTATTGTAGGTGCAATTTTAGTGGGTACAGATGGTCGTCGAGGCTACGTACAACATTTGGCAGTAAACGCGAATTGTCGAGGCAAAGGCATTGGTGCCAAACTCATATCCTCAGCGGTTGATGCATTATCGAACATTGGTATAGCTAAAACTCACTTATTTGTTGCCAATGAAAACCTGAATGCTCAATATTTCTATGAAAAACTAGGTTGGTTTCCACGTGATGAAGTACGTATGTTTTCTTTTAACTCGTCTTGCAGTGGTAATGTTTAGTACGCACATAACAAAGCATTTAAGAGTGATTCCCAACGCTTGGCATTTTTAGTTCTAGGTTGAGTTTTGTGATTATGGCACAATGGCTTAGGTCTTGTGGTCGCGTTGTTCACACCTTAACGCGGCGTTATATTATTTATGGTTGAAATTTAAACATGCTGAAACTAGATGTTGTGGCAAACAAAGCAAAACGACTGTATGAAGAGTTTAAAGATAGGGTTCAACCATCAAAAAACACTTCTGAATCGATAAAGTTTAATGCCCTAAAACATACATTGTCCTCAAAGGTTACCATTTTAGTTATGCTATCAATGGTAGTGGCTGTCATTTTCGCGGGAACAGGACCGCTGTCCAGTATTTATCTCTCAATTGTTGCTGCTGGTGTTTTTTACGTAATCTTTAACGTATATCCCGAGCAGTTGGTAAAACAGCGAGCTGCTAGGCAATGCTTTGAACTACTGACAAAGCTTCACAGCAACAGAAAATGGCTGCTATCAGAGGTAATGAAGTCTGAAGATTTCAGTATGTTTGACTCTCCAGATTTACTCTCTAAGGAGCGATGTGAAACAGTTCAGAGATATATCAATGAGCTCAGAGGTGCTGAGCATCTAAACCTACCAAATGGTTTCTCTCTCTATAGGGAGCAGTTCTCTATTTCAAATATTCAGTTGGTTTCAACATTTAGTACGGTTGCTGACTTTTATATTCGAAATCGTTTTCAAGGTGATAAAAAGCTAGGGTTGGTTTTAAACCACATTAGTCTGGTTGATCAAGGCTTGGTTAATAAGTTGCTTCAGGTCAATGGTATTCAAGAGTTCCATGTGTTTTATGAGTCACTTCTACATCTTGAGCGTGTGCTTGAGGAAAGGATTGAAGCATTAGATTTTTTTGGTAGACCGACGCCATATATCTGTTATTCGTTATTTCAAGCTCCAGATAAAGCTTTGTTTTATGCAGCAACTGAGCTTAACAACTATATAAATGTTTCAAGGTTTGCCAACAACTACAAAGATAGTGGCGTTGCTAATTGGTGTTCAGATCTTACACAAATCATGGTGCCTGATGATATTCCATCACGCGATGCAACAGAAGATGAAATAGCGGAATCAGAAAAGTTTGTGCATATTAAATAATATAACAAACTGTTTAAGAGTGATTCGCAACGCGTGGCATTTTTGCTGTGCGTTGCGTTTAGTGTTTAAGGTGGTATGCGGGAGCTTCGGTATTGCGTTGCTCACACCTTAACAGGGCGTTATATTATTTGGGGCATTGGAGCAAAAAATGCAGTTGGATGAGATTGATTGGATATTTGTTGTAGCGGTGATTCTTGGTGCTGTTGGATCTGTAATTGGTCAAATAGAAAGCATTATTGGTTCTGAAGCTCTTGCTTATTTTGTGCTCGCTTTAAAAGTTCTTTCGGCTGTATTGAGCATTGCATTTGCCATATTTAAGTTTCTTAGGCTTAGACCTTATGAGGTTGTATTAAGTGATAAGGACTTTTCGCTCGACGGTGACGACTATATACACAAAATTGCAAAGTCATCTCATAAGAAAGGATCTCATCCGTCGGTACACACAAGCCTTTTACTTTTAGATGGCTCCGTCCAAAGTATCGACATTTACGATGAAGTTGATGGGGATGGAAATGTTGTGATTGCACATGCTGGTACATCATTTGATGACAAAGATAGAAAATTAAGAGTTATCATCAAGGCATAATAATATAACAAGAGACTATGGCGTCAATAGTTAATTTTTGAGGCTATCTGTATCCCACATAACACCATCTCTTAGCATTGAATTTAAGATAACAACCATCTTTCTCATGCAGGCAACAATGGCAACTTTTTTCGGTTTTCCTGCCGTAAGTAGTCGTTCATAAGTTGCTCTGAAAACAGGGTTGCATTGGATAGCCGACATCATCGCCATGTACATAACGGTCCTAACTTGAGTCCGCCCTCCTTGTATCAGCCGCTTACCTTTAAAGCGGCCACTTTCTCTTGTTATCGGTGCGACACCAATGAGAGAAGAAGCTTGTTTGTTAGTGATAAAGCCCAACTCGGGTACATTACTAATTAGGGATGCCGCAAGGACTTTACCAACACCAGGCATGCTTTGGAGAATAGTACTTTTGGCTTGATACTCAGGACAACTCTCAATCAGTTTCGCTATCTTTGCTTCTACTTTTTCCATCTGATTTTTCAGGGCGGTAAGGATAGGGGTAATCGTAGACGAGATATTCTTAGGTAATATTTGTAGTCGGTTTCTTTCCATGGTTTGCATGGTGAGTAGTTGGTTACGCCTTGTGACTAAGTCACTCATAAGACGTATGTTTTCACTTTTTAGTTTGGTCAGTTCTGGCTGAACACGTTCGGCATAATGTGCGATGAGAGCGGCATCTAAACGGTCGTTCTTAGCTCGTTGACCAATGGCACCAGCAAACCTTTTAATACGTAGTGGGTTGGCAATAACATAAGGTAATTTGGCTTTGTCACAGGCGTGTATAAAAGGCATTTCTAATCGACCTGTAGCTTCGATGACGACACGTTGAGGTTTGTGTTTCTTAATGGTTTTTATGGCATCGCTGATGCCTTTTTCGGTGTTCGGGACAGTGAAGTAAATATCGAGTGGGCGGATGTAGATGTCTAATTGTGACTTACCAGTATCAACGCCGACATTAATGTTTTGAAGTGTGTTTGTATTCATAATAAGCTAACTCTTGCTTGCAAATGAGGGCTCGAGACCCAGAAGACTATTCGAGTGTGGTGCTTGGAGTTCTATCTGGCGTTCGTACTTGTTACCGGTCTCTCAATTGAGGAGCCATCGTTCAATCGAACTACCAGATAGAAGAACTTTAGTTGCAGCTAAAGTCTGGGTCTCACCTTACCCGATTGGAGTACTTATTATCCATACAAACTGTTCAAGCAGATTCGGCACGCGTGGCAGTTTTGGTTTGCAGTGAGTTTTGTGTTTACGGAGCAGTGCAGAGGCTTTTGTATTGCGTGCCTCACTACTTAACAAGGCGTTATGCCGCCCGATGAATTTCTGATTTGAGTCATATTCATAAAGTGGACTATGTGGGATAATCAAAACTTTTGAATTTAATGTAGAATCATCATGAATAAGTATTTATTCCCATTAGGATTAGTGGCAATGCTCTCTGGTTGTCAAACTACTATTGAAGCAAGCCAGTACAGCGTATTAGATCCTGACGTCAACTTTTATGCAAGCACTCCAATAGTAGTTTCGACGTTTGATGAAAATGACTTATCTTCTAAGTTTTATATTCGCTCAGTAATTGATGCTCTTAAAGAACGAGGTTTTACAAACGTATACTCTAGCCGAGAGTTGGTGGAAAACCAAATAACTCCAGTCGCTGCTGCATATATAAAGCTAGAGGAAAAATACGACACTTATACCTATGAGTCTGCAGATTATGGCATGGTTGATAGTGGTTACTCGACGACAAATTGTACAGGTTTTGGTATCACAGCCACTTGTAATACAACAAAACAGAAAACGTTTGGTGTTACTGGTAAATCTACAAAAACAGGAAGTATGGTTTACCACTCTTTCGCTTTACACTATTACGATTTAGCTACTGAAAAGAAAGTACTATTCACTATGGGCTCAACTTTTGAAAAATCCTGCAATAGTGACTTTTTGTACAACTTCCTAATCGATGAAACTATTTCGCGGACGGACTTTGAACGACCTGTGGATTACGACTATAAAATAAAACTACCCGAGGGTGTTCAATGTAAGTAGCGGCATAACAAAGCATTTAAGAGTGATTCACAACGCTTGGCGGTTTCGCTTCGCTCAAGTATAGCCAAGCGTCGCTCACACCTTAATGCGGCGTTAGTCGCCAGAAAAAGCTAGCAATCAAAATCATGTTTCTGAGCTTAAAATTTAGCAGCTGTTTGCTTGGTACATCGATTAATCGTCGATCATCAGAGCTTAGTTCTAGCCGTTTTAAATCCAAAGTTTTGTATCTGTCCTAGCGGTTGTTTTGTTCTTTGGTGCTTACAGAGTAGGGCGATCGAGAGTCTGTTTTTGGTTGCAACTCCGCTCGGTGAGTTTGTCGGCACAAAAGCCGATTTACTCGCTGAAATGACGTTTTCTCTGGTGTCGTAAATTCCACGTGGTTTCAGTGATTTCGTTGAAAGTCCGCACTGTGAGATTAGCTTTCCAAAAGCGCCTTTTGGTGTTATCAGTTCGTTTTCTGCGGCGTTGTTTGTTCCAAGTGGTTTCATTGAATAGCTGCTTTGAGACTACGTCTGACTTAAGTGCATCAAAGCACATAAAGTTTGTTGTTCGCAAAGTTTAGTTTGGCTTAAAATTGTCGCTCGGTTCCTCGCGACTAACAAACTGCTCAAGAGGGATTCGCAACGCTTGGCAGTTTCGCTTCGCTCAAGTATAGCCAAGCGTCGCTCACACCTTAATGCGGCGTTATGTGCTTATGAGGAAAATTGACATGGAAGTGATAGAGGCCAACCCTGATTTGGCCCCAATATTAGCGAGTTATGCGAAAGAATGCCTAGAATCGGGTATTCCAAAATATTCGGGTGTGGAGCAAGATCCGACAGCTTATTTGTCAGGTTTGGTCGAACGTTCAAAGGCAATCTCCGAGTTACCAAAGGGATATTTACCTAGCACAACTTACTATTGTGTATCGAACTCCGAAATTTCAGGTGCAATCCGAGTTCGCAAAGGTACTAATGCCAACGTAGAAAATGTCATTGGTCATGTCGGCTACGAAACTAGACCGTCAGCTCGTGGTAAGGGTGTAGCCTCATTTCTGCTTGCTTGGGTGCGAGACCATGTTGTCACTGATTCAGTTATTGTTACTTGCTCAATTGACAATCCCGCATCTCAAAAGGTCATCGAAAACTGTGGTGGTGAATACCTCGGTAACTACACTGATGAGAGTGAGGGTACGGTAAGGCGCTACCGTTTAGCGCGCACATAACAAAGCATTCAAGAGTGATTCGCAACGCTTGGCAGTTTCGCTTCGCTCAAGTATAGCCAAGCGCCGCTCACACCTTAATGCGGCGTTATAAGGCTTGAAGGAATATGGAACTAAATTGTTTAATCGATTCAGAGTTGCTCTATCTAAATCAAAGTTTTGATGATACCGACATCGAAATGTTATTCCTTCTCGATTCCGGACAGAAGGTCAAACTACTTGTTTGTAATAAACATGGTAAAGCTATAACTGCTCGCTTTAAGGTGATGCAGCTATCTGCCAGAAAGACGACTTTAAACGACATTCCAACATTGGGTGAAGTTGAAGGAGTATCTTATTTTAAAGGTTCTCTTTCTTTAGAAGGTGACTTTGGACTAATTGAAGTTGATGGTTACGATATTCTCCTGGAGCCCACCTTATAACAAATTGTTCAAGAGTGATTCGGCACGCGTGGCATTTTTACTATGCGTTAGTTTTAGTGGTTAAGGTGGTATGCGGGAGCTTCGGTATTGCGTGCCTCACACCTTAACAAGGCGTTAGGTATTCAGAGGGAACTATGGAAAATTACAAATCCTTGATTGGTCATTTGCCTGTAGCAGACCATGCTATTGGTACAAAAGTAGTTACTTGGGAAAAGTATCAAGAGAGCCACCCAGAAATCTGGGATATTATACAATCTATATTTTCTGGTGAACAGGAGGTAAAACTACGCAGGCAAGACCTCAAAGACATCGCAGACACTCAGGATTACAACAAGTTAATAATATCAACGATTCTATGGGGCTACTCATCAGGTATGAGGGGTAACAACTTCTCAAAGATTATCAGAAAATTGCCTGAAATAGACTCTTTATTAGAGTGTGCATCGCAAGGTGTCGATAACTGGGAAACACACTACAATAAAGTAAAAGAAATTAGTGGGTTAGGGTTGTCTACATACTCAAAATTTCTCTATTTTGTCGGAGGTAAAATTGAGGGGTATGAGCCACTAATTTTGGACATTCGTGTAATTGAAGCCATCAATACAGGTATTTATAAAGAGTTTGTTGGCATGAAGCGTATAACTTATACAAATGCCCCAAACCTTTATCCTGAGTATCTGAAAATTATGAACGATTTTGCACTATCTTCAGAGTGCACAGCAGCACAGGCAGAGATGTTTTTGTTTATGTTTGGGCAAAACCTAAAACAACATACCTAACAAAGCATTTAAGAGTGATTCGCAACGCTTGGCGTTTTCGCTTCGCTCAAGTATAGCCAAGCGCTGCTCACACCTTAATGCGGCGTTATAACGCAAATGGAGTTCGTACGTTGAAAATGGATATATTCATAGTTGATGCATTTACATATCAACAATTTAAAGGTAACTCAGCTGCGGTCATTCCTGTGGAAAGGTGGCCTTCAGATGATCTAATGCAGAATATTGCAGCTGAAAATAACCTATCAGAAACAGCTTATATAAAAGCTGTAGGCTCTAATCAATACGAGATTCGTTGGTTCTCACCAATGACTGAAATTGACTTCTGTGGTCATGCTACGTTGGCATCTGCTTTCGTGTTGTTTAATGAGCTTGGTGTTACACACCAAATCGAGTTTATAACTCGTGAAGTAGGTAACTTGACGGTCATTCTGAATCCAGATGGCGAAATCGAAATGACCTTTCCGAACCAAAAGCCAGAATCTGTATCATGTGTTCTTGCACAATTATTAGGTGGTTTATCGAAACAACCTGTTGAGGTTCTAAGAAATAAACAAGCATACTTTGCAGTCTTTGATAATGAGCATGATGTTCTTGAAGTATCTTATGTTTCAGAGCAGCTGAAACAGCTCGCACCATTGGATGTGGTTGTCACTTCTAAATCTAATGACTATGACTTTATATCTCGCTATTTTTGGCCTGCAAACGGTGGTGATGAAGATCCTGTAACAGGTTCTATCCATTCTGGGTTAGCACCTTACTGGGCTGATAAGTTAGGTAAATCAGATTTAGTTGCGTACCAAGCATCAAGAAGAGGTGGTGTTTTGAAGTGCAGTGTGTTGGATGAAACAATAGTCATTTCGGGAAAAGGTGTTTTGTATCTCAAAGGGCAAGTTTACGTGTAGTGGAAATCTGCGTTATAACAAACAATTTAAGAGTGATTCAGCACGCTTGGCATTTTTGGTTTGAGTTGAGTTCAGTGGTTACGGTGGTCAAATTGAGTGTTGTGGTTGCGTGCTTCACACCTTAATTGGGCGTTAGCTTTCAAACTCGTTTGCAGTACCAAGGAGATAAATTTGAAGTGGTATTTGTTGGCTGTCAGTGGTGCTTTATTCTCATCGCTGTCGATTTCGGCAAGTGAAAATATACATAGTGTAAATTTTGACCTGTCGTTTTTTTGGGTGACAAAAACCTGTGAAATCACCACAAGCCAAGTGGATGAAATCTCAGATCCTAAGTTGCTTAGTCAGACTCAATCTGGAATAAAATATTTCTCAAAAATTCTCAACCCTACCGTCGCTTGGAAATCAGGTGATACTTATATAACAAATTGTATCGCTGAGTTACCGAATACATTAATCAATAGTGAGTTTGTTGCTTGTTACTCACGTGAGACACCTATTCGAAAATATGATAAATCAATGTTGCTAAATGCTGAGTTTATCGATGAGTTTTGTTATTCGGAACCGAGTAGGGGTGGCTATTACTTTGAGTATAGAATTGAAACTGACAATGAACAGATTGCCATTGACGCATCTGAACGTGGTCGTTGCAGATATACCTGTATTGTTAAGTAAAGAAAGCTAACAAACTGTTTAAGAGTGATTCGCAACGCGTGGCATTTTTACTATGCGTTGGTTTTAGTGTTTAAGGTGGTTTACGGCGGCTTTTGTATTGCGTTGCTCACACCTTAACAGGGCGTTATGCTCTAGGAGATGATTTTGCTCGATTTATTCAAGAAAGTGGTTCTAATTAACCTCTCCGCGGCTCTTGTTGTTATCGCTCTAGCCCAGTTTGTTCCATTCTTTGCTACTACTCAGTTGGTCGACTTTCTTTTCTTTGTTGTCATCGTCATATGGGTTTTAGCGAAGCTAATGTGGGAAGGTGGTGTCCATAGCAAGACGACTCGGTTAGATGATCCTAGAAGAGATAAAGTTTACAAAATGGTAGAAGGGCATGATTTCGAAAAAGACGAACGAGAGCACTATCGAATGAACTATCAAACAGGCTTAGTTTTCTTCATAGCCGGTCTACCGGCGTTTATTGCTTGTTTAGTCCTTCAATTTCTTTAAGTACGAGCATAACAAAGCATTTAAGGCGGATTCCCAACGTTTGGCACTTTTGGTTTGCTTCAACTTTAGTGTTTACGACACAATGCTTTAAGTTCAGTGGTCTGCGTTGCTCACCACTTAATGCGGCGTTATGTGTTTTGTCTAAATTCATCGTAAATATGTCAGTAAGGTTAGGAGAAATAAGGTGTCGAGTGAGAAAGAAACCCTTGGAAGGCTGTACTTGTGGAAAGTCGCACTTGATAGAATTCGCGATCTTTTGGCGCTGAGAACAAGGGTTGACCGCTTTTGTGAATCTGGGAGGCCACAAAATATCACTGAGTTATATGACGAAGAGCGTGTAAGGTTAAAAACTGGTTTACGACTTGAAGGAGAAGCATTAGATAACTTTGAAAGTAAGCATGGTTCCCTGTTCCCAGACATACATGATGTCCACCTCATTGATGAATTAATAACGGAAGAGATTATCATCAAATTTTGTACCATCTTTAACGCTGGTTTTGGAGAGGCTGGTGTTATCGCTGGCAATAAGAAAATATTCTGGGAACCAATTCTAGATGAAGTGATCTCGGATGCATTTTCGGACAATGTTAGGCGAGACTTTTATAATTTTATTGAGCAAGCAAAAGCATATCGTGATCAACAGGGAGCACATTTTGATCAGCAAAGCTTTTACGTAAAACATGGTGATAAACAACCTGGTGAAGATGGGCTTATATCTCACGTGGGTTGGAGTAGTGCTTTGTTAATCTTTGACTGGGGTTTTGTCGCTGAGACTATTCCGCAGTTCAACAGATCGTTGAATGTTTATATTAAAAAATTACAGCAACAAGTTAATATTCGATGAACGAAATAGCAAACACATAACAAGCAATTTAAGAGGGATTCTCAACGCTCGGCATTTTTGGTTCTACTTCAAATTTAGTGTTTATGGCACAATGCTTTAGGTTTGGGTGGAGGCGTTGTTCACCCCTTAATTGGACGTTAGGTCTAGGTAATAAAAATAGTAAAGAGGTACCTGTGGGTAAGAAATTGGCAATGTTAATTGGCGTATCCAATTACGATAATGAAGCGAGTCTAGAACCGTGCAGTCGCGATTTAGAGTTAATGTCATCAATAATTAATTTGACTCAAAAATATGACGACTGCCTTTTGTTAAATGAGAGCCCAAACAGCACAGAAGCAAAAGCTGCACTTTCCTCATTTATACGCAAGTATCAAGAAGATGATATAGAAGAAGTGTTTTTCTATTATACTGGTCATGGGACCCGCTATGGAGATGATTTTCTATATCTTTTTTCTGATTTTAGTGGATCAAAAATCGAGCAAACGTCCTTAAGGAATAGTGAGTTTGATTCAATGTTAAAGTCCTTAAATCCTGACTTAGCTGTTAAAATTGTTGACGCGTGCCAATCTGGTACAGAGTACATAAAATCAAATAACGATTTACAGGTTGTTTTTGAAAAATCGTCAACAAACAATTTTAATAAAACTTATTTCCTATTTTCATCGTCAAACACCCAATCATCAATAGCATTGCCTGATTACAGTGTATTCACAAAGAGCTTTGCTCATTCCTTACAAAACTTCGAAGGCAAAGATATTCGTTATAGAGATATCATGGCCTATATCTCAGATGATGTTTCAGTTCAGAAATATCAAACACCATTGTTTGTGCAGCAGGCTGATAATACGGAAGTGTTTTGTAATGTCTCTGAGTTGCTAGGTGAAAAATTGGAAGAATTACTACCTTCGTCATCTTCAATAAAATTGGAAGATGAAGAAGATGTAACAGAAGGTGGAAAATCTGAGCTTTCAGAAGACGAAAAGTTAATTCAGGCTATTCGTGCTAAAGCGAAAGATTACTGCAATGAAGAAAAGTGTATGCAGTCTCTTTCAAAGTTAATAGAAACGGTTAAGGCTTTTGAGTGGTCAGTTATATTAAATGAACTATACGATATAGAAGTTGACTTGGAAACTGACTGTCACAAGTTGAACAACACCGAAAGTATAGCTAACTGGTTAAAATCAAATGATGACAACTATTTCGCAAGGCCTACATACAAAGATGAAGAGTACGAAGTTAAGGAGAAGGTCGAATATGAACCCCAATCAATTCGTTCTTTAGCTATGTTTGGTAGAGAAAAGCGTGTCGAATATAGGCCTGTAACTAAATATCGAAAAGTTGTCGATGGTTTTGAATTAACAGCACCGTCTCCTGGCTCTGCATTGGTTGTGACACTTACCCCATCTGAAGAAAACCTACCTTGGTATCAGGTGTTTATAACTTTCGTTTTCTCAAAGTCCAAACTTACAATTTTCTGCAAGTATGAAAGATTGAAGGAAGTAAGTTGGAACAATCGCAAACTAGGTAATTCGCAGGAATGGCAAATTGCCCATTGTAAACTTAGTGATCAGGATGAAATCCAAAATGTTATGAGCAACTTATTGAAGCAAGTAGAAAGTTCCATAGTAAAAGTTCTGATCAAACGCTTTGGGGAGTAGACCTAACAAAGCATTTAAGAGCGATTCACAACGCGTGGCACTTTTAGTTTGCGGTGAATTTTGTGTTTAAGGCGCAATGCGGTAGCCGTTGTGTATTGCGTTGTTCACGCCTTAATGCGGCGTTATGTGCAGGATGTCAAATGAGCAAATATGGTGATGTTGCTGTAGAAGCTACTCACATCGCTCAAACTGGAGTCTGTCCAGTTGAAGCTTGGAATACAGCTGCAGAAAAAGAGTTCAAGGAAAATGCTGCTTCCATCAAAAAAGGGTGTCCAAAAAACGCTTTTCTAGGTTTAGTTGAAAGTGGCTTTGTCGTTGGTGTGCCCAGAGGAAGCTATACAAAATCAGTTCTAAATAAACAATATGCATTAGAGGCAGTTAGGCTGCTAAACGAAAATCCAGACATGCAAAACAATATCAAAAAACTCTGGGTTCAGTCATGTGGCTCCAAGTCTAAAGTGCATAATAGCCAAATGGATGTTGTTGTGTCGTTGTGGTCTCGTGGGTTGCTGGAGTAAGCACATAACAAACTGTTCAAGAGGGATTCGCAACGCGTGGCATTTTCACTATGCGTTGGTTTAAGTGATTAAGGTGGTATGCGGCGGCATCGGTATTGCGTTGCTCACCCCTTAACAGGGCGTTATAAAACTATATGAATTTACGATTACTAAATAAATATGAAGAGGTAACTTACGATAAGTTAGCTCATGTTTGTAAGGAACGAGCCAAAGTTTTTACTAAAGTAAGGTTGGCTGATGTATTCCCTATAAACAACAGCGGGATATCAAAAGATGAGTTTAGCTATTGTTTAAAGTCTCATTTTGATTTTGTTATTGTAAACGATGACTATCACCCAATATTTGCAGTTGAGTATGATGGTCGTCAACATAGGACTGAATCACGTCAAATAAAAAATGATCTCCTTAAAAATAGTCTTTGTAAGAGGTTTGAACTCCCGATTCTACGAGCAAACTTTAATTATGTATCGAAAGAGTTTAAAGGTCTTGATTTACTGACTTATTTTATTGAATGTTGGTTTCTGTGCGAAGATTTTCAACAAGCTCAGCTTATGGGTAACATTCCTTATGAGGAAGATTTTGACCCTTGTTTTCTTATATCTACCTCCTCAGATACGAATTCTAAATTTCCGTATTGGATATCGTTGGAGGCACAACTAGCAATAGAAAAGCTTTATAAGCAAGGTCATATAAAACAACGAGTTCCATCAGGTTGGGTTGGTCTAGATAACAAAGGAAACTATAGGTGTATTACGTGGCTTGAGGTGTCTGATCACGAAGTTCTCCACTTGACGACAGGTATGCATGATCAACAATTTAACTGTGTAAGTATTTCAGAAACGATAAAAATGATAAATATTGTTGAATTACATCAAGCGCTTAACGATTTTCTAGACAAAAAAATAAAAGCAGTATCAACGGAGCAGTTTAAAATATTGCTTGAACAATTTACATCTCGTTATGAGCCGAGAGGTTCTACTATAGCAGGAAGTATTGTGGCAAAAGTTTTATAACAAACAATTTAAGAGTGATTCCCCACGCTTGGCATTTTTGGTTTGGGTCAAGTTTAGTGTTTACGGCATCCAAGTTGAGTGTCGTGGTAGCGTGGCTCACACCTTAATTGGACGTTAGTGCTTAATTGCATATAGGTAAGATTCGGAGTATAAGCTATACCATTGATGTAAATAGATAATAAGGAATCAATGATGCATAGCGTAAGTTTTAAAGCTTCTGTCCAATATGATGATTGGAAAGGAACATGTGCGGCAGATGACGCCGATCAAACACGAATTTCTACATGGCTAAAAGACAATGGTCATATGGAAAAAAATGAGTTTCTTGTAGGCGTGAAGATGTATGTTGGTGAAAATGACGGGGAGCACAATGATCCCGTTTCTGTTACTTTTATGATTCTACCTCTTGTCGCAGGTGAGACTGTTGAAGAAAAAATAGCCTCAGCCCAAGGTCCTGTTGGAGTTAAAGTTGTTCGATTAGATATGAATGCCCATGAGTTTTTGGCATTTTTCAAACGTTTTAACGTAGCCTTTTCACGGTGCAAAGCATTTGATGGCTGTGAATATATAGAACTTTAGTTCTTTGTTGCAGTGACACAGCACTAACAATCTGTTTAAGAGTGATTCGCAACGCGTGGCATTTTTGCTATGCGTTGCGTTTTGTGTTTAAGGTAGTCTGCGGTGGCATCGGTATTGCGTTGCTCACACCTTGATAGGGCATTATTTTTTACTTGTATTTCAAGGACTTAAAGGTATTGAGCTTTGGTTCTTTGTCCCTCAGGCCGTCCGTTCTGAGTAGACTCAGCAAATCCGCATTGTTGACCTAAGTTCTTGAATCTCTCAGCCCGTAAAACATGCCAATGTTCGTGGGTTGCTTCATTGTCAGGTCGTGGTATTCGGTTTCTTGTGTAACTGGCTTTAAGTCGCGTTCGAGTTCTTAGCCAATTAGCATTTTGGCTTGGCAGTTGCCTCGGCAATTTGCCATTGTTTTGCGCTTTGGTTGGAAAAACAGGGCGCTTGTTGTTTCTTAGTTGGGTTGCCTCATTGGGCAGGGAAGTGGAATTACACGCTTTAGGTTGGTCGCCTTTGGCGGTCAAGTTGGTCTAGCCTTGTGGTTTGCTTCAGAAAACTAGTCAGAAATAACAGTTCTTTCTCAAGTAAATCATGTGTTTGTGGTAAAACATAACAAACAATTCAACAGTGATTCGCAACGCTTGGCGCTCTCACTTCGGGTTGAGTTTAGTGTTTACGGCGCAATGTTTAAGTTCAGTGTTTGCGCTGCTCACACGTTAATTGGGCGTTAGCCTACAGAGGTAAGCATGGAACACAGAGTTAAGAAAGTTAGAGCTTACTCTACCGCAATGATTAGTCGACTTATTATTGCAGATCGAAAATTAGCTTTGCTTAATCCCCTATTAAACGATTCTGATTTGATTCATAAGTGGGATCATTCTTATGGTGGTCATGGGCTTGAGTTAATGCGTATAACAATGTATCTAGATATTGTTCGTGAGTTAGCTGCTATTTCATTTGACCGAGGTAATACGTCTCCATCAATTTTCAATATTATTGAACTTATTTCCTCTAAGCCTCTTTTAGAGGCTTTAAAAAGGGACTACTGTAAACCGACAACGATTACTTGGGTAAACGACGTTGACCCCGAATCAAGAGCATTCTGGGAAGAGCGTCATAGAGAAAGAGATTTGGGAGACAAGTCTCAAAGGTTTGATGAGCATTATCACAAGGCAAAAAAAATTATTTAGCGAACTAAAAGGCAAGGATCTTCATCATAAAATTAGGAACGTACGCAATAAATTGGTTGCTCATTACGAAATGAGGCAAGATGGTACAGAACCCCAGCTTAGCTGACCCTAAAGACTTTAATTTGAAGTGGGGAGATGTCGAAAGTTATTTCGAGGAGTTGAAGCCGATTATTGTCGAATTGGTGTTGTTAATTTCTAATGAAGCATATGCTTTAGATTTATTCCGAGAGGATCACGAAAGGATTTCTCGAGACTTTTGGAAACTGTAGGCTAAAAAACTGTTTAAGAGTGATTCGCAACGCGTGGCATTTTTACTATGCGTTGGTTTTAGTGTTTAAGGTGGTATGCGGGAGTTTCGGTATTGCGTTGCTCACACCTTAACAGGGCGTTATAAGCCAAAGAGGAAATATGGAAAATTCTCTAATACTTGTTGCTCTCAGTGCGGAGCAAATCTCCCAAGCAAAAGCGGTCAATGGGCAGCGCAAACAGATTACCCATGCATTACTTTGTGGTTCTTATGGGCAAATGTTTGGTACTGAAAAACAGTGCTCGAAATACTACAACGTATGGAAAGATATTTTCCAAGACCTATTTTCCGAGTCAAAATCTGTGCAGGCTTGTGATGTGATTAATTATGAATCAACTTTTGATTTAGTGAACATTCTAATGACAGCTGCTGACCAAAAGAAACAGGTTAATAAATGCACTAAACCAACTAAAAGCCAGAAACCTCAGCTAACAGAAAAGAAAGGGTTTTGGGCACGTATCTTTGGGTAGGCTTATAACAAAGCGTTTAAGACGGATTCCCAACGCTTGGCATTTTCGGTTTGATTCAGCTTTAGTGTTTACGGCACAATGGTTTAAGTGTGGTGGTAGCGTTGCTCACCACTTAACGCGGCGTTATAGCGATAGAGGCAAAAAATGATTTGGGAATCTTCTGATTGGAAAGAACCTTTGCTAGAAAGTGCATCTAGATTGCAGAAACTAAGTAGATCAAACGAGATTGATGAATCTGAGTTTGTGCAAATTGAAAAAGATGTTTTCATCGGCTTTTATGCCATTCGAAAGCTAATGGATACAGCCAAAATCTCAGACTCAACCAAAAGCTTTGATGTTAGTTTGAAATGTTTCCCTAACCTGAAGCCTGTAGATTATATGAATTGGCATAGATTGGACGAGTTGTATGATCTTAGCGGCAAACAGTGTGAAACCAAAACTCTCAGAGTACTGTGCAATTTTATTGTGCATAGTTATGTATTTATGCCAGAACTAAATGACGAAGGGCACCTTGTAAGTTTTTATGTTACGTCAGACAAAGATCGAAATAAAAAGC
Source organism: Vibrio sp. OPT46 (assembly GCF_015163535.1). Classification (NCBI taxonomy): domain Bacteria; kingdom Pseudomonadati; phylum Pseudomonadota; class Gammaproteobacteria; order Vibrionales; family Vibrionaceae; genus Vibrio; species Vibrio sp. OPT46. The sequence continues at coordinate 51,854 of NZ_JADDYG010000291.1, forward strand.
TTTACTCAGTTTCTATTGAGCAGGTAATAAACATTTTCAAATTGGTTGGTAGTGATTATCCAAGTAATACCAAGATGGTCAGGAACCCTAAAACAGGTGATTGGGACATACAGTCGTGGTGATATTCGCTATAACAAACTGTTTAAGAGTGATTCGCAACGCGTGGCATTTTTGCTATGCGTTGGTTTTAGTGTTTAAGGTTGTATGCGGAAGCTTCGGTATTGCGTTGCTCACACCTTAACAGGGCGTTATGTGCTTTGCGGCATATGTCACAAACTATGAAACAGATGAGAGTAAAATTCCTCGGAAAATATCTTATAAAATAGGTTTTTCATGAAGTTCAATAGTTTACTTTTCATCGCTTTCTGTTTTGTCTCTAGTTCAGCCATCGCTTCTACCAGTACCTTAGAGTGCGTATATAAAAAGTATTCAGACCCAGAGGGTGTTCATACGGCAAAGAGTGATTTCATTCTTAGATATCTAATTGAACCAGATGCCGACAAAGTTTATGTGCTGGGGAACAATGGTAGTAATGAGGTGGTAAAGGTTCCTGGAAATGATCATGTGTCATTTTTGGAAGCGACTGGGGCAGGTAATGTGATGGTCACTACGATTACAAATACAATGAATACAGTTCATAGTCGAAACACAGTTGGCTTTGGTGGTGACCTGATTCCATCTCAGTACTACGGGAAATGCACAGCCAAGTAGTACGCACATAACAACTGTTTAAGAGTGATTCGCAACGCGTAGCATTTTTACTATGCGTTGAATTTAGTCTTTAAGGTGTTCTGCGGCAGCATCGGTATTGCGTTACTCACACCTTAACAGGGCGTTATATGCCTCTTGCCAGCGTAATATGGGTAGTAGTTTGACGAATAAGTATAATTTTTTGTTTTAACCGTCGATGAGGTCGAAAATGTCTGGGTATATAGATGTAATTATTGAAACATATGTTGGTAAGAATACTACTTCTAGCTCTGGGGTAAGAGCTAGACCAATTAAAGGTCAAGGTTTGGATATATCAATGAATGTTGAATGTTCTTCAAAAATGCGCAAATCCTACCCTGTGGGAACCAAGTTTCTTATCAAAGCTAAAAAGATAAGCAAAGAGGGTGGACCTGAATTCCTTTATGCCCACTACAACTCACCATATAAAGTTGTTGAGTAACGATCTAATGTTAAGTGCAGTGAAGCAAATTAGTGCGCAAAAGACATCATCAATAACAGTGCTAAATTTCAATAAACTTTTAGTAGAGGCAAAGGTACCTAGAACACTTATGGGGTACGACTCGTGGGGAAACTTCTCTTTTTCTCAGGTGTTATATGTGAGTGATGGGATAGGATATATTGCAAGACGGACACGTGATAATCAAAATGCTCCAATTACCATCAAAAGAACAGTGGATGGGGTAAAAACAACGTGTGGTTATCATCTCCAGAAAAATGAAAAGATAGCTTTCCATAAATTGGGTTTATCCGGCATATAACAAACTGTTTAAGAGTGATTCGCAACGCGTGGCACTTTTACTATGCGTTGGTTTTAGTGATTAAGGTGGTATGTGGCGGCTTTCGTATTGCGTTGCTCACCCCTTAACAGGGCGTTATAACTTAAGAATTATTTATTAACAGAAAAAGGGGAAAATGTATGTTTGGGATAATTATATGGTTAGGGTTGTCTATTGGTGTTGGGGCTTTTGCTGCAAGTAAAGGACGCTCAGGAATAGGATTTTTCATATTGTCATTATTGCTATCGCCTTTAATTGGCTTGATAGTTGCGCTTGTCGTTTCACCAGTTACAGCTAAAGTAGAGGCGGCTGCGATTGAGTCTGGAGAGCACAAAAAATGCCCGAAATGTGCTGAGTTGGTTAAAAGCGAAGCTATTGTTTGTAAGCATTGTCAGGCAGATTTGGCATAAAGTTATAACAAAGCGTTTAAGACAGATTCCCAACGCATGGCATTTTTACTATGCGTTGGCTTTAGTGTTTAAGGCGGTATGCGGCGACTTCGGTATTGCGTTGCTCACCCCTTAGCAGGGCGTTATAAGCTTCGAGGAAAATTATGGAAAGTATCATCAAACAAGCAATTGAATTGCGGAAACAGGGGAAGTATCAAGAGTCGAGAGCTTTGCTAAAAACGCTGCTAATCGATGAAACTTGTTCTGCTAAAGCTCACTTGCAAATTGCTTGGTCATACGACAACGAAGGTAAAGAGCAAGAAGCGATTACTCATTATCTGTCATCTCTTTCAGGTCTTTTATCGTCGGTAGAAAGGTTTGATGCTTTGTTTGGGCTAGCGAGTACCTATCGAAGCCTTGGCATGTATTCGGAGGCTTTAAGCTACTTTAAGCAAACTCTAAGAGAGTACCCTAGTTACATTGAAGTTCAGCCTTTCTATGCCATGTGTCTCTACAACTTGGGACGCCATAAAGAAGCAACATCATTACTACTCGAACTTTTAGTATCAACCACGAACAGTGATGCAATTAAAGAGTATCAGCGAGCTATTTCTTTATACGCAGAAGATTTAGATAGAAAGTGGTAAAACGAAACACGCTTATAACAAACTGTTTAAGAGTGATTCGCAACGCGTGGCATTTTTACTATGCGTTAGGTTTCGTGGTTAAGGTGGTATGCGGCAGCTTAGGTATTGCGTTGCTCACACCTTAACAGGGCGTTATGTTTATCTAATTAACTAATGAGGAAATTTAATGGTCGTACTGTTTTCAGTTTTAGGTGTTCTGGCCTATCTTTTCGGGTTTATGGTATTTGGTACAGCAACAAGTTCGATTCATGAAGGTGTTGCGTTTCTTGTTATCTTAAACGGTACAGTTCTCATTGTTGGTGCCGCTATAGTTCATTCAATTAAAAGTAATGGCGTCAAATCAGTAGAAAATGTTAAACCTAGCAGTGATCAAAAAATTGAACCTTCATTTGCTGAGGATAAAGATGAAAGGTTATCGAAGGAAAATAATGATATTAAGCCTGAAGGGCCTTCTGAGAATGTTGAAAATCAAGAAACACCTCGATCAAGCGTAAATTTGCAATTAATCAGCGAATTGAAAGGTAAGAAATTAAAGCTTGGTTTCAACTCTACTTTTAATGTATGCGAAATATGTGGTCAATCCAATACTGGTCAGCTAGTAGAAAGTCACTATGTTTGTAATGCGTGCAAAGATAAGTACTTGTAAAATATAAACATAACAAAGCATTTAAGAGTGATTCCCAACGCTTGGCATTTTTCATTCCATCGTTGGGTTCAGTGTTTACGGTGGCAAGGTTAAGTTTCGTGGTAGCGTTGCTCACACCTTAATGCGGCGTTAAATGCTGGTCGTAGTGTGCCGACAGAAAGGGATTAATTAGATGACAATGATGTTGTTAAGAATTTATTGGTTTCCTGCTTTTATGGCGTTGGGGGCAATCCTGAGTGCTTATGTACTAAAAATTTATATACCAAGTAATTTTAGTAGTTCTCCGATGCTTAAGGGGCTATCGATCATGTCCGCCAATGCGGCTCCTTGGGTAAGTTTGGGCTTTTTGTCTTTAGCGATACTCGCTTTCTTATACCAAACATATTCATTGTGGCAATGGACGCAAGGAAAAGGTACTTGCTGTCCAAATTGTGGAGGCATGGTTTCTTATCAAGATGGTCGTTATGGACCGTATTTCAAATGTTTGCATTGTGGGAAGAAAACAAGCATTTAACAAAGCGTTTAAGACGGATTCCCAACGCATGGCGTTTTCGGCTTACTTCAGTTTAAGTGTTTATGTCACAATGGTTTAGGTAAGGTGGTAGCGTTGCTCACCACTTAACGCGGCGTTATACCAATTTGGAGAAATAATGAGTTCAGTTGAATATGGTGCAATTAGCATCGACACATCAATATTTGATGGTAATGGTTTACGTATTGAGTCGGGGTTGTTTAAAAAGTTAGAGCAATTTAAACCTACCGATGTAGATGTTGTTCTTTCTGATATTGTTTATCAAGAAGTGGAGACTCATCTAAAGAAAAAAGTTAGTGATGCTAGATCTTCATTAGAGAAATCACTAAAAAACACAAATGTGCATCTAAATGTGGATGAATCTGTTGTAAATGATGCAAAAGGCTTGTTATTGGCTAACTCCATCGATGAAGTAACAGCAACTCGATTACAATCTTTCGTGGAAAGTACTGGATTACTAGTCATTGATTCAGAAGATCATCTTGACGTTAAATCATTAATCAGTGCTTACTTCCAAAATGAGCCTCCATTTGCACAAAGTGGCAACAAAAAAAATGAGTTTCCAGATGCAATCGCCCTTCTGACACTTGAAGCATGGGCTGAGGAAAATGATAAGAAAATAATCGCGGTCACCAGTGATAATGATTGGTTAAAGTATGCTGAAAACTCGGAATGGATTGATTGCACTCAAGACTTTGCTGAAGCATTGTCGATATTCCAACCCAAAACCGCGCCTTACACTTTCTTCACTTCGCTTGCGAAAACGCTGGTTGAGGGAAGCGGCAGTCCTTTTTACTCGCAAATTGAAGATAGTGCGATTAACTATACTGATGGTTTGGACCTTGATGCAGATGCTTGTTCAGGTTTTTTCTGGGAACAAAATGACATGGTCGAAGTGTCGTTTAATTCAATGGAGTTTGTATCAGACGGATCTTCTCCAAGCTTACAACTAGTAGAAGTTGATTCTGAACAAGTTGTTGTACAAGCAATATTAAACATAGAGGCTGACGCCTCTTGTTCGTTTTCGTTATCGGTTCATGACTCCATTGATAAAGATTATGTATTTTTAGATGGATGCTCAGCTACCACTACATTTGATTACGAAACAGAGGTTCTAATCACTTTTTCTGGTGATTTTACAGATAGCGATGACTTTACCTCTGTTGAGATAACAGATATTGAGTTCTTGTCGTCACCATCGAGTGTTAACTTTGGTGAGCTAGAGCCTGACTTTTGGAGTGAGTAAATTGGTATAACAAACTGTTTAAGAGTGATTCGCAACGCGTAGCATTTTTTACTATGCGTTGATTTTAGTGTTTAGGTGGTATGCGGTAGCTTCGATATTACGTTGCTCACACCTTAACAGGGCGTTAAGTTTCTAGGAGGATATCGTGGCAATAAAAATAACTACTCAGAAAGTGGACACATGGAAAAAAAGAATCCAAACGGACAATTTGAAAGGCTCAACTTACTTTTGCCAACAATCCAACAAAGTGTGGGTTTCCGCCTCGTTAGATCACCAAGCAATCTGCCAGCAAGTCCTAGGAAAAGACTCAGGCACTAGTTCATTGAGCAGTTATCTAAGATGGGATGACGTCAAAGCAACGCAGTTGGTTGATTTAATTTACGAAATCGAGAAAGCCTAATTACATGCACTACGTCGTTACAATAATTGCGTTAGTCTTGTTGGGTTACTTCGTTTTATTCCCTACAGTGACCTGGGCAGCCGCAACGATACTTGGAGTTCTAGCGTACTTAGCAAGCAAGATTTTCTGGGTAGCAGTCATTGTTGGAGTCGTGTTTACCTTAACTAGGCTGCTAACATGAGCAAAAACTTAACAAGCATTTAAGACGGATTCACAACGCTCGGCATTTTCAGTTAGAATTAGCTTTAGCGTTTACGGCACAATGGTTTAGGTGGGGTGACAGGCGTTACTCACCACTTAATGCGGCGTTACACAAAATCTATTCGAGTACATGCAATAGCTTAGTATCCGTAATATAATTATGGCCTTCAATACACCAATCAAATAATCTAGTATGAAATTTCTAAAAGTAATAATTACCATTGTTGTCGTATACAACATTGCGTCTTGGGTTTTCGATAAAACAAAAAAAGAAGAATGGATGAGCTTTGTGTATCCAAATGCCAATAATTTAACTATTGACAGATTCGGTGGAACATTCAGTTCGCTTTCTGCATGTCGTGCAGCATCGCTAGATATACTAGAAGACCTAAATGCAACGAACTATGGTGATTATGAATGCGCACTTAATTGCGATACTTCGGGCGGCAAGCCATACATTTGTGATGAGACCTCAAGGTAAGTTGCGTGCAATTTGTATAACAAACTGTTTAAGAGTGATTCGCAACGCGTGGCATTTTCACTATGCGTTGGTTTAAGTGATTAAGGTGGTGTGCGGCGACATCGGTATTGCGTTGCTCACACTTTAACAGGACGTTAGGCAAAAAAGCGCAACCTTATGTTTCCTGATCAGTTAATTATGTTCTTCGCTTTAATATATGCTCCGATGAACCTAAGCGGAGTATGCTATGAACGAAAAACTAATCTTATTACTAACAAGTCTTGTATTAGCAGGGTGTAGTAGCAAAATGACTGATTCATATGTTGGCATTTTCACTAAAATGGATGGTCAGGAAAAAGAGTGGTCCGTTCCAGCATATGCATATCAACGGGAGTCAGGTCAATTTGTGATTAAGTATAAAACCCCAGAAGGTGATGGGGCATCCACGCCTATTATGGAAGAATTTGGAGATGAGTGTCGGTTTGACCTGAAGGCTGGTGTTAAGTTGTTGTGCTCAAACAAAAATTCTGATTATAGACAGAATTTTTCGTTTGTAGGTGAATATAGGCCTTAAAGTCACAATTTGCCTAACAAACTGTTTAAGAGTGATTCGCAACGCGTGGCATTTTTACTATGCGTTGGTTTTAGGTTTAAGGTGGTATGCGGCGACTTCGGTATTGCGTTGCTCACACCTTAACAGGGCGTTAGCATTCATGGAGAAAAAGAATGTCTCACAAAACAGAAGTTCGTTACTGTTCAGATTGCGGTACGGATACTCATCACGTAGTTGTCTTGGTCAGAAAGCCGAGTGCTTTTAAAGGTGCCAAAAATCAGAAGTTTAAGGAATTTATAGCAGGCGCGATTAAAGGCTGGGCTCTTGGAGCATTTGTTGCCTCTATGGATGAGTTTGAGCGTCACCTAGTTTGTAAAAAGTGCGGCAAAAAGACAGTAGAAAGTTAGCTACCTAATAACGTAGAAGATTTATAGTCTGACTTGGTGCTGAATGCTAACAAACGCTTTAAGACGGATTCGCAACGCGTGGCATTTTCACTATGCATTGGTTTTAGTGTTTAAGGTGGTATGCGGCGGCTTCGGTATTGCGTTGTTCACCCCTTAGCAGGGTGTTAGGTGTTTCTGGGAGATGGAGGATATGTTTAACCAATGGGAAGTGAAAGAGGCGTTCGCTGAGATAACAGTGGAATGTTGGGGTGACTTGGTCTATCTCCTCGAAGCTAGTTTTTTAGATTGGTCGGAATTTATATTTCGAGGACAAGCTGACTCTGATTGGACTTTAAGATCTAAGTTTGATCGGGACTATAAAAATATGCTCTCAGAGATTAGTAATTATAATTCTTCAGAAGCCTCTAAAATCAGAGGTTTGATACAGCTTAAGTCTCGACATGATTTACTTGAAGAACATTTATCTAGGTTTAAGACTAACGCTGTTGGTAGAAGAGGCGCTAGCCCTACGAGCTTGAATGATATGGAATGGTGGTCTTTAGGTCAGCACTTTGGTTTGTCTACACCTTTGCTTGATTGGTCTAGATCGCCTTATGTATCGCTATATTTTTCACTCATCTCTCAAACTTTACCTGAATCTGGATATCACGCACTTTGGGTATTCTCTCCAATAGCGTTTCATGATTTACATATTAATCAAGACCATAGAGTTGAATCAGAAGACGAAAGTATTAGATTCATCCATGATGCATTGTGTGAGGAAAACCAAAGGGTTATTAGTCAGGGAGGAGTTTTCACACTTACGCCTAACGGGGAAGATATTGACGAATTAATCCCTAAGGTGCTCAATTTAAATGGGCATGCACCTGTGTTGTATAAAATTAAAATACCAATGTCTAATAGAGATGACTTTTTGAGGCATTTGGAGTCAATGAACGTGCATAGTGGGACACTTTTCCCTGATTTAATTGGTGCTGCAGATTTAGCAAATAGGCAACTGGAAAAGGAAAAAACGCTTTTGCTTCGCCGAAAATGTGATAGCTTTGCCGATAGGTTATTGAGCCTTAATCTATACCACGAAACACCTAACAAAGCGTTTAAGAGTGATTCGTAACGCGTGGCATTTTTACTATGCGTTGGTTTTAGTGTTTAGGGTGGTATGCGGCAGCTTAAGTATTGCGTTGCTCACACTTTAACAGGGCGTTATGCGCCAAAAATTGGATTCACATCCATGCTTTTGTGGAGGATACGGATTATCTCAATATTTTGACTGCCAATCTGACGATAAAATATTACGTGGCTTCCTTGTGGGAATTTTCTGTAGCTATCGCGAATTTCGTCACAGGCTTTACCAATGTCAGGATTTTCGGCTAACAGCCAAAATGAGTCATCAAACTGTTTTAGATAAATATTTCGCTGTTCACGACCCCAGCGTCGAGAGGTAAACAAGGCTATATCTCTTAAATCAGATTTCGCCTTGTTAGTTAACTGAAATGGTCTCATTTTCGCTCTTCGCTATCTAACTCATTGATAAACAAATCAAGGTCATAATCCGCAACTCCACTTTCTTCACCTTCAACAAGCAATTGGCGTAAAGTGTTCATTTTAGTTTCTTGGGTTTCAAGTAAACGTAAAGCGGAACGAATGACTTCACTTGCAGAGCCATAGCGACCGCTTTGGATTTGATTAGCAATAAAACCGTCAAAATGGTCACCCAAAGTAATACTAGTGTTCTTAGCCATAACATAGCCCTTTAATACCAAAATATACCTAATTATGGTATTAGTTGAGCTTGAATGCAAGTAGTGATTCGCAACACGTGGTATCTTTACTATGCGTTAAGCTTAGTTGAGCTCTGTGCTCACACCCTAATGTGGCGTTACTTTTCCATGTTTCAGCCAATCAGTTATATCCTACTTTAGTAATATAACTGACAAGGTTCTGTCCAACGGCTTGCTGACGGGGTAGATCATCGTAACGCAGAACTGCCCCATTATTTGCTAAAAAAATTTTCGATCGATAAATCCCGTCAGAATTTGCCCTATATTTCCTAATGTCGAACCAGAGCCGGGGTGTGCACATTCTGGACAAAAGCGAGAAAAACATGAACTCTTAAGAGTTTTGTCCAGAATGTATAGTCATTCAAAAGAGAACATTGATTAAAAAGGCTCTAATGACAAAGCAATCGTCAATAGCACTGGCAAAGTTACGATGCTTAAAAAGTTACCAAACAGAACCATTGAAGCGACCTTGGCAGGCTCAAGGCCAAACCTCTCAGCAAGCAGGTAATTCATGACTGCTGGAGGCAACATCGAAAAGAGTAACATCATCTGCAAATGCATGGTCGGCAGTGGAATAAGCATATAAATAATCCCAAAAGTAACCGCCCCTGTTGCCAACGACTGCAGAGTGCAAAGCAGACCGACTTTAAGACCGCTCAGGCGCATATTACACATCTGAGTCCCGAGGGATAAAAGCATAATTGGGACGGCTGTCTGCCCCAGAAGTGCTGTTGCATTATAAAGAGGCTCCCAGATACTAATGTCGGTCAAGTTTAGTATCAGAGCCACAATAGCCGCGATAAACATAGGCATATGTACAACCTGCTTAAGAGGATTCCCTTTGCTGACTAATGTCAGACCAAGACTGACATGCGTACAAACCGAAACGACGAGCAACAGTACTGCTGGTGCTATAGCATCCTCGCCAAACGTGTAAGTAAAGAGAGGTATTGCTAAGTTAGCACTATTGCGAAACATATGTGGCGGAGCCCAGACTTTGTAAGGAAGTTTAAACAACCGACATATTGGAACCATTAACAAGCCAGGGATAAATATCGCAACAAGCGAAGCACTAAGCAGCGGCACTTGGGTCATATCAAGTGGCATCGTTCCTACTGAAGAAAACACCAGAGCAGGCAAGAACATATCCATGTTAATACGGTTAATGGGCAGAAAATCCATTTTAATCCAACGACCAATGCCGTACCCCATAGCCACGAGGGAAAATAGCGGAAACAGTATTCCGATGACTAATTCAAACATCTTACTACCTGTTTTCCAGTGCTGTCTGTAAACGCTCTAAAGCGATGGCAAGACTAGTGTGATTGGTACCGTAACAGACACGCAGGTGACCACACCCCGCCTCTCCAAATGCTTCCCCGGGTGCGACGCCTACTTTAGA